>NVXB01000001.1 GCA_002746425.1 Hyphomicrobiales bacterium
GGGGCGGCGATCGACAATCTCATATGGCACAGGCTTGCCGCTGGTTTTCTCAAATGCGTGGATCATTTCCAGCACGCTGTTACCATTGCCAGTGCCAAGGTTTACCGTGAAAACACCAGAAGCACTGAGACAATGCTCAAGCGCCTGCACATGGCCAATGGCAAGATCGACCACATGAATGTAATCGCGCACACCGGTGCCATCGGGGGTGTCGTAATCATCGCCAAAAACTTGCAACCTATCGCGGCGGCCAACGGCAACCTGCGCTACATACGGAAACAGATTATCCGGCGTTCCTTGCGGATCTTCGCCGATTTCGCCGGATTTATGCGCGCCAACAGGGTTGAAATAGCGCAATACACCAAGGCTCCACAGCGGATCAGAGGCTGCAAGGTCGTTCAAAACCTGCTCAATCATCGCCTTTGATTGCCCATAAGGGTTTGTGGGCTGTATTTTGCTGGTTTCTGAGATTGGGACGGTTTCAGCATCGCCGCGAGCTTGGACGTTCCAAAAAACCAAATTTGGCATAATATATCCAGCTTTCTTGAATTTTGATTTGATGTTCTGAAAATTTGTCAAACGCTCAGAACAACTATCAAATTCCATATCAGAAATAATCAAGATATATTTTGGCATATCATCTTGGGTTACTTCAAATCTTTTCGAACGTTCCAATAATGCATCGAAAGTTGCTTGAATATTTGTATTCATCCCCCAATCCATTTGACGCATAATTTTCAAATTTTCAGAAATATTTGATTTTTTCAATTGAATAAATTTTGGTTTATTCGAAAAAGTCACAACAAGATTTTCAAAAGGGCCTGATTGTTTAGTTGCGCAATAAAGACCAAGAGAAAGAGAAATATCCATACAAGTTAAATTACCTGCAATTGTTGATCCCATCGAACCTGACACGTCAATAACAGGCAAAATTGAATTATCTCCAATAAAATCAGGCAAAGCATTCCATTGAGCTTGAGCAATTTTCACTTCACTCGCAGTACAATTTGAGCTATGATAATATGAATAATTCATCAAAGGTTTCAAAACATCATATGGGTAAACAGCGCCAGCATTAATTTTTGCTTCACCTTTCTCTACTTTATTCGCGTAATTTTCCATAACGTCAGGAATATGACGGAATAATGCAGTTCTATAACGAGCACTAGCGAGGGATGGAATTTTTGATGGTTCAATTGCTTCCCATTCATTATTACACATTTTTGTTTCGATAACATTCGTTAAACCAACAATCAATTTACGATACTGTTTTGGTGTCAGTCCCATATGTTTACGCAATTCTACAGCAATCAAACCTTTTCGTGGACACCATTTAGCACATAATGAATCCTTCGCTTTCAATGCTTCTTCGATTGCGTTATAAGCGATGTCTTTCATGAATGCAGTCTTGAAAATTAAAATATCATCCCAACGAATTAATTTTGGTGTTTTGATAACATGTTCCACAACCTTTTCGCATAATACAATTTCATTAGTTTCGAGCCAAAGAAGAATGTCTCTGAAAATTTTACGTTCACCAGCACCTTTATCGATATCACGGACCCATAATGCAATACGAGTTGCCAATTCAGGGTTTTCCATAAAAGCTTTATGGAATGTTGATTGAATACGAGACACATCAGCGCCTCTCATAGCGCCTAATTTAAAGAACATATCCACACATGCATTTCCTGAAGTTGCATGTGTTAATGCACCATTTTCAGTTTTAGCCATGTTTGTTTCTAAATTTCCGCTTTTCAAAGCGTTTACCATTCTATTCATTTTCTTTCTCCATTTCTTTCAATTTGCTTAATATAGAATCACCATGACAACGCTGCGGGGCGCAGAAACATATTAAATGTTTCCCTTTAAGTGGTTCGATATCAATGTGTGGTAAAATTTCTTTTTCGAATTTATCACATACTTCATCACGATTTCCGTCTTTACCAATAACGAAAGGATTTCCATATAATGAACCTCGACCAATATAAATTGCATCGTCGGGAGCTGTTTCTTTGTATTTGTTATGTATTCTTGACATATTTTTTTTCGAGTTTTTCATTCACCAATTCCATATATTTTTCTATTCCTTGATGATTTAAAACATTCATAAAAAATTTATATTCTTCAAATTCATCATCGATATTTAAAGTTTTATTTGAAATATGAGCATTATTTGCGACTTGTTCATTACCAGAAAATTCGGAATTCCCATAAATATTAGCATTACCATGAACCCAAGAATTGCCATGAATTAACGCATTACCAAAAACACAAGCTTTCATAGAAATTCTTGATTGACCAAAAATTCTACTATTTCCAAACACTTGGGCATTACCGAAAATATGAGCTTTTCCAGACACCCGAGCATTTTCAAAAACTAAAGCATTATCTTTTATTGTCGCGTTTTCAGTAATTGTTGCATTTTCTGCAACCCAACAATCATTTTCCTGAGAAAGATTAAATTTCGATTCAACATAACCACCAAGATCACCCTTTTTCACTTTCATGAAATCACCGAAATCCTTTAAGGCTTTTACCCTGAAAAGACTTTTACGGTTTGTTCTAATCAATTCGTATTTTTGTTCATTGATCATTTTTTGTTTCCTTGGTCTCTAGCAACCATTCAGGCTTAGTATCCATCCATATATCTTGATATTTGGTTTCATCACACATGTTAACAAATGAAGTAACAAGAGTATTGATTTCTGATTGGTGTACCAAAACCATTTTACCCCTCTTTAAAATGGTTTTGTCCACAATTCTAGGAAGTAATCTCGTTCGTCCTGTGAATTTTCTCATTGATTTATTCCTTTTGAATGATTTTAACGAATAAATGGAGACCTACAAAATTTTCTTGAACCATAATATGGTTGCCATGTATTGGTCCCTTCATCAAATGATTTATAATTATCATAACACCAATTTACATGATTATACATTCGATTATAATTTGTTTCATATTGACGGTATCGTGGCTGTTCAACATAATAATATCGACGACGTTCAACATATTTACGTTTAGGAATAATATCAATAGATACACTTCCTTTAGCGCCAAACAAATTCAACACAAAACCTAAATCACTTGCATAAGAAGGCAAAGCCATCAAAGAAATAGTCACTACCAAAAAACCTGTAATAATTTTATTTTTCATTTTTCTAAATTCCATACCTTTCCATTGTTTCACGAATTTCTCGACCCATAGCATCATAATTATTTTCGACAGAAACTGCTTTATCTAAATTTCCATAATGTATTTCAAGGCATTGAATCAACAAAGCCTTAATTTTTTCTTCATCAGCTTCATAAGGCAGTTTAGAATTCTGATACAATACTACGAGATATGATTCCTTGGTTTCGAAGAATTTTTTGATTCGCTCGATAGACCATTCACCATTCCTAATAGATTTCAGAACTTCGATATTTCGACGTAAATCCAAATCCCCTTCAACTAAAATTTGTTCGACTTGAAGTAAAAGACGAATAATATGATATGCGTGCTTAACATCCATTCCATATTTTTTGATAGATTCTCGACGTTTAGGATTTGTTTTATTCGCGCCGTTTTCGAGTTTTGTTAGAGATTGAAAGGCATAACCACGAAATTTATTATATACGCCTTTATGAAGGAACATTTTTCTGTTGTCTCTAAGAAGTTGTCCAATTTCATTCATATGAAGAACACAATTAACAGGCGAAAACAATACATCAACCATATTTGGATTATTTTGCATACACAAATTAAAAAATTTCACGATGTTATAAATTGTGACATCATATTCTTTATTATTTTCTTTTGAGAAAATATGATGCTGTGAAAATTGCCCAAATTCTTCAGGTTGTTCACCAAACCCGATAATGCCGCCAGCCAAGTGAGGAAAAATAATATCCTTTGGAGGAATTACGAAACCAACCACATCCATATCTGAAGTGTCTGAAGAAACTCCATAAGCAAATGAACCTGTAATTACTTCAAGACAAATATTATCTTTCATCCATTTTGGTGGATTTTTTAATAATTTTTCTTCGATTAATTTATTTACTGCACTTGACATTTTTATTTCCAATGTAACGAGAAAGAAATACTAACTCTAGGGTCTTTACGTGGAATAACCATATGCTGTTTATAGCAAGGGAAAGCCACTAGAACTGATTCTTTGGGTGTTACACAAATATCTGCGCCATAAAAACCATGTTTATTGATTAATTCTTTAGATTCTGGGATATTTATTGTTTTCAATGTTTTCATTTCATCAAAAAGAATTAAATCTCCATCATCAGCACCGCCATATTTCAGATTTGGTAATTTTTCAAAATCAGTAACAGTTTTCTGACCCCAAATATTTGCGGGATAATATGCTCCGGTAAAGAAATTCTTACCACCTGAATGTGTATGCGGCATATGAAAACCTGCAGAATTTTCTATTACGTTCGCCCAAAGATCAGAAATAATAGAATTTTCTCTCATGACATCTTCATCGGCAAAACCAAAATTCTTCAACTGTGAAAATAAAACCTTTTCTAATTGATCACGTAAAAGAGAAAAAGAATCATATTTGGTTTCCATACCAGATTGACTTTGCCATGCATTAACGCCTGACCTTTCAACATAGGCTTCAGTTAACATTTCTGTTTTGATATCTTTACAGAGGTTCAAATTTAAATCTTCGTTTGCTTGTCCAAAATTCGCAACAATTAAAGGACAAGCAAAAACTGCTTTATTTAAAATTTTCACATCATTCATTCAAAAACCTCATCAAAATAAAACCTCAAACAATATTTAAACTGTTTGAGGGTTAATGGTTTATCTAGTATAAATTATTACCCTAGATAATAAAACAGGATTGTGTTAAGTCGCTTTATCCACTAAGCTACCATCGAGACAACGCCAATAAGGTTGGATTCGAACCAACGTCTACTGCAGTCAATGCAATTTGTTTTGCTGTAACAATCCTTTATGGTGTTCCCTGATGGATTCGAACCATCGCTTTCTGCTCTTCAAACAGACACTCTACCCCTGAGTTAAGGGAACATTTAATATTCACGGCCAATGGTAATGTGGAATGTTTCTATTTCATTTAATCCTAATTCCTTACGAATAAAATTGAAATATTCACATTTTACCGGCAAAGAATAAAATTTCCAATGTTTTTGAATTTGATTTGAATACTCAAATTCAACTTCATCGTAATTATATTTTTTCCATAATTTCTGTTTTTTCGGAGAAATATCTTTTCTTCCGTCCAATACAGTAACATGGCCTTGCCATTTTGAAGCTTGTATAACACTTTTCGAACGAAAAATATTTGTTACTTCATTTTCCAATAAAGTTCTATAATAATTAATCAAATATAGATCAACTGGAACAATTATCCAAGGCTTATTTGCTCGTTTCTTTGAATTTCTTTTTTCAGTATAAATGATTTTAGACTTATATTTAAAATGCATAACCAATCACTTTCAAAAATTTAACTGGCTCGGATTGTTTTTTTTTGTTCAATAAAAAATTTTGTTTTGCTGAACCGAACCAAATATATACAGAATTGTTTTTTTATTTTTCCAGTTGCTCTACCAAACTGAGCTACCTCCCATCAAGAAAATGGTTGGGAGGGTAGGATTCGAACCCACGACATACAGGTTTACCTAAAATTTGTTTTGCTGTAACAATTCTAAATTAAACAGGATAAATTCGTTTGTTATCAAAAAAACAGTTGTTTTGCTGTATTTATCCTTAATGGTGCCTATACCAAGATTCGAACTCGGGACCTATTGATTACAAATCAATTGCTCTACCAACTGAGCTATATAGGCATTCTAATATTCTGGTATCGCATACTGGATTTGAACCAGCGTCTTCACAGTGAAAATGTGAAATCCTTACCCGACTAGACGAATGCGACATATTAAACAGGGTTGATTTTAGTTTTTTTGAAAATAAAAAATTTGTTGTTTTGCGGAAACAACCCTTAAACTTTATTATATTAATATATAGTAACTCTAGACGAAAGTAAAGTTTTATTTTATGGTTTTATTAAAAAATAATTCCTTATTTTTGGTTTATTCAAAAATTTGTAAATTTCTTCTAATAAAATAACATTCCCAAAAACTCTTTTGCGTTTTTTACTTAAAAAAGTAAAGAAATTTTCAGTTTTGCGTTGATTATTACAACTATTACAATTCAACACAATATTTGATGAATCTAAAGTGCCACCATCTTTTTTACAAATAATATGTTCAAAAGTAACACTATCATGTTTTTGTCTTTTGGTGACAGCTTTCATTTGTTTAGCACAACAATAACATAACCCACGTTGTTCCAGAAAAAGTTTTCTTAATTTTATTTTTCTTCTAAATGCTTTATATGAATATATTCGATTATTATCCAAATTAAATTCTACACTCAATGTCAATACACAAATATTATCATTAATTTTTTGAAGTTCTTCGAAAAACACATCACAAGAATACATTTCACTAACCTTTCTGGATCATTCAATATAATTATTGTAACCTAATTAATCGAAAAAGTAAAGTTTTATTTTTGGGTTTCGTCTAATATTTTTCGAATTCCATTAATAACTTCACTTTCGATTAAATCATTTCTCGGACTTAATCGAATTAATGCTTGTGCTAATTGTTTTTCATTTTTGCGGTAATTACGGGAAGCATAATCTCGTTCAACTTCCCGTAATTTTTCTGATTCTTTTCTAGACAATGATCAACTCATATTTCATTTCTTTATCTTTCAAAATTTCTTTGATATCATCCAAATCAACATCACAAAATTCAACAATTTTCATATTATTTGGATGATAAATTACATGATCCTCCGTGACTTTAAATGGCGTTTCTCTAAAACTTTCATCTTTCCGGGCCATGTAAAGAGTATTATTAGAATGAATTAATACATTCATCACCAATTCATGATGACTTTTCATCACTTTGGCATGATCAATTATTTCTTCTTTCAGGGATAATGAATCTAAACAACCTGAATCAACATAATAAGTTGCTGTAAAATTTTCGATAAAATTATCTTTCGAAACTTGAACGATTTCATCATTTTTACTATTTAAAATGATGCTTATAGAATGTTCTTCAGTATTAAGATAATTCCTTAAAAGAATAAAAGGTGAATCAGTTTCGAAAATTTTTAAAACATTAATATCCACAATCATATTCCTCAATTTCAACATTACCTTTTGTGATGTTGATCATAAAACCATTACCAAAAATTTCTTCAAGGATATCCTCAGATGAACGAATAGATTTTTCAAAAACGTCCATAAAATCTAAGAATTTCTGAACATTTTCTTCACCAAATTCATTATAAATTGCTTTAGCTTCGACTAATTCTTTTTCGATTTTTGTTTTTGTATCGTGTTTTATGTGCCAAGGAAGATAATCGCGGTCTTGTTTATGATAACTGTGTTTGGATTTCTTTCTACATTTTTCAGCAAAATCTTTTGGATTATTTTCATAATCAATATAATCTTGAATTTGTTCTTCTAAACTTTTAATATTAGGCATAGAATCGCCTTCATATTCTTCAAAATCTTCATCTTCTTCTTTTTCTAATTGATAACAAATTTCGCCTAAAGAAAATTCACAAGGTTCACCATCATTAAAACCTGGTGTATATTGAACCCAATAAATTCTTTTAATGAATGTTGCTTCTTTCAAAATTTCTTGTGCTGATGAAGTAAGTTCTTTCTGAACAACCTCAGAAAGAACTTTTCGTTTTGTTTCATATTCTGCGATCGCTGCATTGATATTTTCTAACATTTTTATTCTCCTAATCGTGGTACATTTCTTCTTTTTCTGCAAATCTCTTTTGTCCATAACCTTTCATCCAAGATTTTTCTGGCATATCATCTAGCCATTCTGCAATTGTTGGGATTTTACCACCAAAGTCTTCCTTGACATGATCCTCAGCGATATCTCTTACAGAAATAATTTTACCATCAGAATTTTCCATCGTGACACCAAAAAGTTGTTCAGCTAAAAAAATTCCAAATGAATTATGTAAAATAGCTCTATGCTTTACGCTTGGATAAGCGGCTTTTGTCGAATCAAACCAATTGTGGATATGAATATAATCTTCAGGGACTCCACCATATCGTCTGACAGAATTCTTAGCATGAATATAGGGTTTCATTATTTATTCCTTTATTTTAGTAAAATGATGAGAATAGATATAACTGCATATCCATGGAGATAATGCAAAAAGCGCATTCCAAGGACGTCTTTTTATGTAATCAATCAAAAGTCTTCATCAATTCTTTCTTCGTATTCAATTTCAATTTCTTCACCCTTTTTCACAGCTTCAATTACTTTTTTGATTAATGTTTCGCAATCATGAGGGCTGCTCAAATCCCGATAAAAACGAACATCTTCAGGTTCAATCCCTTCAGATTGTCTCATCATAGTTGAACCATTAAGTTCAACTGTATGAGTTGAACCATAATCTTCATATTCATCTTTTGGTGTTATAGTCACAAGTGTAATTTTCATTATCTTCCTCCAATATTTCGAGCTTCTTCAAATGGCATTTTATCAATTATTTCAATATCGGATACTGTTTCAATCCATGCTCTAGCGCCACATTTCAATTGATCACCATTATAGACCAATTTAGAGGGACCACTGATAATAACTTCTCTACCATAATAGGTATTGCTTTACAGTATAAACAGGACGATCTCTACCATCCTTGGTGTTCATAGCAATATGTTGTCTATTCACATGAATAATATGTGGCTTCATGACCAATTACTTCTTCTAAATTTAATAATTGCCATTGCTCTTTCATTAGCTTCAGTAGGATAAAGAGTTTTATCGCGGGTGCTGTCATAAAACTCGCCATCTTTTAAAAATGCAGCTTCTTTTTCCATTTGCTTTGATGGAAATTGATAAGTGTTATCTGTCATAATTTTGTCCTTCATAATTTTGTCCTTCATGTTTTTGATTCGACCTTGACGATATTTCGTTTCCAACTGAAAAAAGGAAACCTTAAACCAGTAACTTTAACATCATAAGTTGTATTTAATTTTAATTCATTATAAACATCTGCAGAATTGAATTTAAAAAACAACCAGCTATCAGTGTTTTCAAATACTTCGCCATCAGTATAAATGATGTATTTACATTCATCGCGATTACATTCACGATCTTTTTCTGTGACAATGATTGTAATTTCTTTAGAATTAGTGTATGGATTAATATAAAAAAATCCACCCATAATAATACTTATTACAAGGATATATCCAAGTGTTTTCATTTTAAAATTTCCTATGTTGAATGTGTGATTTCTTAGTAATTTTGCTTCATCTGCACATAATAGATCCATGTGCAGAGCATCATAAAACCTCTCTTTAAACTATATAATAATATGCCATGATTTTTTTACGTAGCGAGTTCGCTTCTGGATTATTCTTTAATCCTTCTGGATAAAATTTTAAAAGAGAATTTATTTCTTTAATTAAATACTTTGGTACTGTGTGTAAAATATTATCGCCAAGCATTGAATATTTACGCATTTCTTTTTCATTACTAGGATTATCATCATAATAAAACGAATCAACAATTTTATTAAATTTGACATATATGTCAAATTGATACTTATTATTAAATGCAATATAACCGTATTCTGGGTTTTGATAAATTAACATAATAAATTCCCTTTCATGAGAATTATAATATAATTTAGCTTTAAAGTAAACTAGAAAGTTTTGATTTTATGAAAAATTTTGCGGCATCCATAGTATACTTTAATGGGATTTTAAACATATCACATATGAATTTAACATTATCATATCGATAGAATTTTTTTGGACAAACAACTATAACTTTTCCTGATTTAGCAAATAAACCAAGTTCAAGTAGTGTTATTGGTGATTTTGAATCTTTTAAGAAATTATAGAGAATAATATCAGCTTTATTCTGTGCATCCATTTCCCACATAATTTGATCTGATAATTCTTTAGCACCTGCGTCAGGGTCCCAATCTTTTCTTCTAGGATTTAGAATAGAAAAATTTTCTTCATTTAATTGATTAGCTAATTTATCCTGCCAATCGACTACTGTGCCATTATCAATAGAACCACCCAAAAACACGGAAGGTCCTAATTTTTTGGGTAATTTATCCGGTGCTTCATAAATCATTCTTTAATCCTTTAATTTGGTGCCGATACCAAGATTCGAACTCGGGACCTTCGTATTACAAGTACGCTGCTCTACCAACTGAGCTATATCGGCTAAAATGGGATATCATCCCCTAAATCTATAGAACAATTGTATCGATGAAAAAATCCTAAACAAGTGCATTCACACCATTTCTCCTCATGTTCTATTTCTTTTTGTATTTCTTCAATGAAAATTCTTTTAGCTTCCTCAAATGATTTAGCTTCTATAAATTTCCCGCATTTAAATCGATAATACATTATAAAAATCCTAATATTGTGATAATTCGCTTTTTGCTTCTTTAATATTTCGATATAAACAATTCCAACACATTGATAAAACTCTAATAACATCTTTATCTTTTTTAAATTTCTTTAGTACACTTCGAAGTTGTTTATTAGACAATTTATCTTTCGTCCAAGCCAACGGCTGATATTTGCCGTCATCAATTTCTAGTGCAAGAATAAAACAATTTTGTTCCATAATATATGTCCTCTAGTGGCGGAAGAAACAGGATTCGAACCTGTGGAAGCCTTAAGGCCTCGCCGATTTTCAAAACCGGTGCATTAAACCTGACTCTGCCATTCTTCCTAATTATAGTTTTCAATACATTCCCATATTGATTTAATACAACATTTATCGATTTTAGGAAATGTATTGAATTTTAATATTTGTTGTAACATCCATTTCGGTGTTATATCTTCAACTTGCACGACTGTATCTGCGTCGGCATGTCCGCTATGAATAATCCAAATTGAGGGTCCGAGCCACCTAACTTCACAACCAATCATTTCTAATGCTATGAGGCATTTACGGTGATCTACGGTTTTAAATTTAACATCTAAATCAAGTATGCTCATTTTAATTTCCTTGTTCAATTACCATATGTAATCTTTATAACTCTTTTTGTCACAAAAAGATATATCATCACGATCTTTATTTATATATCTGTATAAGTCTTGTTTTGTTCTACGACGTATTTTTCTATTTGAATAGTGTTTCTCAACATCACCATACATCTTAAATGTTACAGGACAGCCATCTCGTAATGATTCTGCATATTCCTTTATAACATCTTCCAGCGTGGTTTTACGTAAACGTAATCCAAATACATATTTTTCACCTACATTATGTTTTATGTAAGTTTCAATGTTACCATATCCTAAATCAATCCACGATTTTCTATAAGTTCTTGACATTTCTTTCTCCTAATAATTAAATTAAAAGATGTCAAGCTCTTTGTAATGTTTCATATTATTTTCCTTTATAAAACAAATTGATTTATAAGTACACTCTTTTATTCGTCTATCAGTGTTATTTCAATCTCTACTGACGTTTTAGTAGTACCAGTAGAGCCTCTTGAATATGCAGTAATTTCAGACATAGGCGGAAATGGACCGCTGGGAGCTTTAGGTCTAAATTCAGTATAATGTTCAACACCATCATAAAGTTGAATAACTTCATGTGCTTTATAAGGAGGTGCAGTTTGAGTGATATCTGCATTAAAGTAAAAAATAAAATCTGCAGTTTTATCAGTATCTGTTGTCATTAGAATATAATCAATAAATCCGCGTTTACCTTTTGGTATAACGAATGAACCAATATGTGCTTTAGCAAATGCTAAATCATCAATATCAATTTCCGCCCAATCCTCTGATCCTGCTGCATCTTCAATTATAATTGTTCCTGCATGAGAATTTTCATAAGAACCAGAAGCATACACATCAACATCATGTAATCTTAGAAAAGTATTTACTGTATTTGCTGAAGCTGAAGTTCCTGCTGTATCAATAATTTCATCAATTTCGTCTCCTGCGATATCAATTCCTCTAAGTCTAATACTTCTAGCTCCTACACCTGCCACAGTATCTGCAGCATTTCCTGCCTTCACTCTAAGTTTAGTAGCTCCAGAAATTTGAGGAGTTCTATAAATTCCATTTTCACATATATGCTCAAATGATGTAGGAGTTTGAGTATTTCTACCAAATATATGGTAATCATCAATTCCTTTTAATCTTCCGTCAGCCATTAAGAGAGGATAATCAAAATTACTAATATTTCTTAGTTTAGCCATAAATTTATTCCTTTTTATTATTATTATTTATAATAAAAAGGAATATGGTCAGGGACTCGGGAATTGAACCAGCGTCCCAGGCTTCCAAGGCCTATACTTTCACCAGACTAAGCTATACAGAGAAATATTGGAGTTATTGACAGGACTCGAACCTGCATAATACGGATTTGCAATCCGTTACCTAACCAATTCAGTCACAATAACAATTGGTCCCGAGTATAGGATTTGAACCTATCCTTCCTGATCCACAATCAAGCGTGCTAACCAGCTAACACTATCTCGGTAATAATTTTATAACAAATGAACCTTTATGAAAATCTTCATGGATTTCTTTTATATACGGTTTAAATACAGGATTACTCATCCATCGTTCAAATTCTTTTTTCATTTTTCCACTTCTACCAGTAATAATTTTAACTGTTTTCTTACCACTCAGGGCATGAATTTTTATGAAACTTAAAGTTAAATTATATCCTTGTTGCACTGTTTTACCATGTAAATCCATAATATAATGTAATGACATATTATTCTCCTATTGTTGTTTCTAAAATATTATAATCAAATTTTCAGGGGAAGTACACTGATACTTGGTCCGTTTAGAGGGAGTCGAACCCCCACAGCATTAAGCCACTGATTTACAGTCAGCTAGTCTCGCCACATGACTAGGTGTAAACGGTTATTTTCAAAGATCCTGTCCGAAGACATTAAAAAACCCTCTAAAATTTCTCTTAGAGGGTTGATTTATTAGAAAGCTAACTTACTTAATCGCAGCCATCGTTCCCCTCTGTATGCCCTGTAGAGCACGGATATAAAGGATGTGATGTATAATTAAGCATATTTTTTCTTTCGTTTTATTTATTTATAGTAAAAAACCAGTAATTGGTTTAATTATGTTGGATCAACTGGTGTTGGATCAAATGTCGGATTTTCACAGACAGCAAGAGCTGCAGATGACATAAATAGTGCGTAGTGATTTCATTTTATTTAAATTGGCAAGAATAATAGGACTCGAACCTATATTTGCGATTTTATAAATTGCTGTTCTTCCATTGAACTATATTCTTATTTTAATTATTTATAGACTTAGCGATAGTAGATGCTAATTTACCATCATAAAGTCCTCCATAATTCTCTTTTAAATACTTCATTCGCATTCCCATATTATTAAGTTCGGGGTTATCCTGAAATATTCTCATAATTCCTGCTTCATTCATTTGAGTAGGAATTAATTTCGTTAACAACTCTACTTCAAGAGTGTTATTCATTTCCTCTGATTTTGCTTTGATTGATTTAACTAAAGCAACAATTTTAATGTTTGGATATGTTTTTTTAACACCATCCATAGTCATTAATTTGTTTTCGATTTCACCAATTAAATAAGAATATAAAGCAATTTCTTCTTTATTCTTGTCTTTGCGTGCTTGTAAATATGTTTCTTTAATTATATTGTACATTATATTCCTCATTATTTCATTAAATTAAAAACATAGCTCCTAAAATAATAAGACAAATTAATCCAAATATCATCTCAAACAAATTATTCTTCTTTATCTTAGAAAGTTCAGATTTATAAAAGCTATACATTAATATGGCATTATCCCCAATAAATAGTGGAAGTTGATTTGGTTATAAGGTTCAACTTCCAAAACCTCAAACAATCAATTAAGATTAAGCAGCAAGAGCCACTGTTTCAAAATTATCATTACTTGCATTTAAGTTTGCATTTACGTTTTTAGAACTATTTCGCATTCTACGCGGTATTCTCCATTTTCCTATTCAATATCAATCGATCCCATGTCATCCCCATCAAAGATACACTGCTCAGACTCAATTCTCTGTTTTGACTAAAAAAAGATTTATACGTTAAACAATTACGTAGAATCTAAGAAACTTTCTTTAGACAGTGTATCCATGGTGGAGATGCCGGCTTCGAAGCCGGGTCTTGATCATCTTTCAGTCTACTTCACTGAATACATATTATTTATATACTACAATCATTCTAATGTAAACTAAATTATAAGCAAAAATAATAAAATAATCCAACCCCAGTGTAGTGTAATAACACTAGTCAATTTCAATATAATCAATATGATTAATAGTGTATTATAGTCAAATTGCATTATTTAAAATTTCCACTTTGTGAATATAAGAAGCAGGTACTTTGTCTAATTCATCTTTAGCCATTGTTGTTTCTACAATACTAATGGCCTGAAGGTTTTTATTTTCTTTACCGAGAAGAAGATAAGTAGCATCATCAAATAAATGAACAAAGACTTTATATTGTTCTTCATATAAAGTTGTCAATCTAATGGCGAGATCTCCTAAACGAAATGATGCTGGCGAAACTACATCATGGCGACTGATTTGATATTCAATAAGATTATTGTTACATAGATAAAGAGCATCAATAACATAAATGCTATTATTCATTAAAATTTTATCGCCCAATTGAATATTTTTAAGTTCATCATTAGTCATCATATTCTCCATTATAAATTATAAATCGCTTCAATAATTAAATCATCCATTAACGATTCAGTTTCACTATCATAATAGTATTCTATTATTCCATCATCGTACACTGTTTTTTTACAATTTTTCACTAAACCTGATGCTGCTAAAGATTGATATAACTCAATTTGCCAACCACTATTTCCAAATGGTCGTTTTGCAGAAAAACTCTCGCCTTGAATCCAAAGACTACATAAAAGTTTTTTAAGATAATCACGAATTCTTTCAGCCTCAGCATCATTTTCTTCTATCATTTTAACATCTAAAATATTCATCTTACATATTTCCCAATCACTTCTATTTCATCATCAGATAATTTATTTAAAATTTTATCAATTTCTTTGATATTCTTTTTCCAGGCTTTCATTCTTTGTTTATTTTTCTTTTTAATTTCTTTCCATTTATCCTTCAAGAACTTGTCTAAAATTACACCTGTACCTCCACATCTGTCACACGGGACTTTTCTTACACAGAGTTTATAGCCTTCATATGGGTCTCGTTCATTTTCATCATAATCTAAACCCTTGCCAAGGCAATGAGAGCAGACACGTTTTAATGTTTGTGGCAACACTGTCGTATGATTATTTTCTATTTGTTCGAATGTTTTAAAACAAATATATGGTGCTGGTGGATAAAATTTATTTCTCATTTTGGCTCAAATCCTCGTTTATTATGATCAAAATTGTTCGGAACACCGCCATTTAAACTTCCTGCATTTTTACGAGGTGGCAAATAATCAAACCGTGCTCTGCAAGTTTTAAGCATTTTACTTCTGTAAATGTCATTTACTAGAACACAATCGTGATGGTAAAACCTGCCATATAAATAATCATCAGAATAATTTGAAAGAACATCACCAGCCTCGAGAATCATTTGAATACGATCTTGTGTATTTTTATCATTCAATTCCGAATGGGAATAATGTAATTGTGCAATGCCAGTAATACCATTTTTATAACAATCTAAATAACGCCATAAAAAAATTCTTTCTGCGTCTGCATATTCATGTATGCCAAAAACTCTACAATCAAAATAAGCTTTATTATAATCCAAAGCAAAGTTTGATGTAAAAATAGAAGCAATAATGCTATTCATTTTATGAAGTTTTCCACCACAATAATACTCAAAAAACTCATTACCTGATGCTGCACATAGAAAAGTAATTTCGTCACTCTGTGAATAAATTGCACAAGCGCCAATTTCTTTAGCAGTCGCTAATGCAGCTTTATCTAAAGAATTTGCTAAATTTTCACTATAAGGTTTTTTAAAGTTTTTAGTAAATTTTGAAAACTTTTTGCCATCAATTCTGATAGCAAGAAAAGGTGATTCACCTGGATCTACTCTGTAGGATGTATATTTTTCTTCTAGCGATTTACAATAATCACCTAACGATTGTCGCATCATAATCTCCATAATAAATTTAGTTTTTGATTATTGCTTCCTGTGTCACAACATTATCTCCAGTGACAATAGCAATTTGAGTAATTTGGTTGCGGTGCCCTGGATCTGCCCCAGGTCCTCCGGATAATGAGTCCGGCGACTTATCTATTTGTCCTGCCCGCGTAATATTTATACCACTTTTCATCTCATTTAAGAGAAAAAATGAATATTTTCTTAATTTTATATAACGAATTATAGAATTAATTATTGCTCTCATGTCGTTTGTTCCTCTTAATTTCTCGATAATTTTTATATACGACAATTGAAATAATAATCAATAAAATGACTATTAAAATTACATACCATGGCGATAATGTAATAAGAAACATAGTTCCTGATAGCAAAGCATAAATCGCTATAATGGCAAGAATAATACATCCAAAACAATATATAATATACCCTGCTGTTTTGCTACAAAAAATAAGATCTTCAATTGTTTTCTTAAACACTTCTTTAAACATAATAAATTCCTAATTAACTCTAGTGGAAGGAGTTGAAACCCAACCCGTTGATTAAGCTACACTAGATCATTTTTCGCTACAAATTTTAAATCAACACTCTCTGAATAGTAACCGTTTGATTCGCCATACCATTTAATGGTTACAGAACCTTTGATGGTTCGAAATTCATAGAATGTCCATGTTGAAGAAACATATTCATTGGCATCACCATGACTAATGCGCTCTTCAGCAACTAAAATTGGTGTATTCATTAAATCAATTAAGTCACCAGTAATATCATCGATGGTAACAGTTTCACAACAATCCTGATCATGATATTGAACATATCTATCGCCATTTTCAAGGACAAAATAAATTAGATTGTTGTACTCATTTTTATAAACATCGGTAAATGTTTTACCCTTAAGTTCTTTAATATTTAATCGCATTATATTATCCTTAAATGGTCCAGGAGAGGGAGTTGAACCCCGACCGATGAGTTATCAGCTCATTACTCTACCACCTGAGCTATCCCTGAATGGTGTTTGAGAAAGGTCTCGCACCTTTATTTCCCGCATCTCACGGGCGTTCTAATTAAACTACTCAAACATAAATTCCTAGTGATTAGAAGACTAATCCAACATCGCTAGGTCGCCTTGTTTATTATTTATATGAATTATACTAAATAAAATTCAAATTCTTCAAAATTGCCAGATTCCATCTTAATCCAATTTCGCAATTCATCTTCTGTTCCAGCGACCTGGATTAATGTGTTGTCATTAATCCAGGTCGGATCAACTTGACGAAAGAAAAGATTTTCATAAATACTCGATTGATTATTAAAATCAACGTATGATACTTCTAACTCTATAATTTTCATAATATAATTCCTTTTGTTTCATAAGATAATATAATCAACTATCTAAAGAATGTACACTATTATTTCATAAATTAATCTTGAACTCGGCGAAAGCCTTCAGGGGTGTATTCCCGTTGAATGCGGATTTCATACTCACCAGGTTCAAACTGGATAGCTTCATGAGTGTCATTATTACGCAAGTGTTCCAATGATGTGGTTTTTTCAACAATCAGATGCAGAATACGCATGCCTTCTGATACGTTTACGCGCTCCAATAACTGACAATCGCCAGCATTCATCACATGATGGTGACCCGTCTCACTATGGGCAATAATATGCCTGCCATTTTCCGATTTTACTGGAATCAAATCATCGGGGCGATTATCAATTCGGCGGATAAAAGCCTCGCCTTGAGCCGCAATTTTATTAAATTTTTTCATTTTAAGTCCTCACTTCTGGTGGTTGGAATTCAGATAGGTCGATATCGACCATCCATGCTTGCGCCTGAATAGCGGTCTGCATGTCGGGGGGCACGGGCATGGCGTGATCTCGTCCAGTGCCACAGCGAACGCGCAGGAAGCGTTCACGCCCTATGTCAGGTATATCAACGGCAACAAGCTCGCCTATTAAGGGGTCCGCATCCTTGTCGATTGTCTCTGCGTTGAGTTCGTCCAGGATTCTATCCCAGCCAAGAATTTCGCAAGCTGCGCGGCGCTGTTCAACGTTTTTACATGTAAGCGCTTTGTGCGGCGTTAGTGTCTCTGGATCGGATATCCATTCATCGGGGATATTCTGACCATGCCAGCAATAGATAGAATAGCCATCACGGAACGACAAGGCAGGGCCATGCTCGCAGTGAAGTCTATTCTCGTCATCTTTTTTGATAGTGTCGGGACGGTCTGAAACGATAGCAACATTTTTATATGCGTAAAGCCATCCGCTTGTTTTCGCATATTGGATATATGCTTCGAAGTGTTCTCTTTTGTCGTATTCTAACCCGATTTTCTGGCCAAATTCATAGAATGCAAGCCAGTAAGCGTCCTGACCTCCCCAAAAATTAGTTGGCACCATTTTGAAATTTTGGTTGGCCCAGAGATTGTCCGATAGATTGGCCCCGAGATTGGCCCCGAGATTGCCCGATAGATTGTCCCTGAGATTGTCCGATAGATTGGCCCAGAGATTGGCCCAGAGATTGTCCCAGAGATTGTCCGATAGATTGTCCCAGAGATTGGCCGATAGATTGGCCGATAGATTGGCCGATAGATTGCCCCAGAGATTGTCCCTTTCATCATCGGGTAGAATTTGAAATTTTCTCAAGAAATTGATCGCCATCACACATTGAGCAGGACTGTCGAAATGCATTACGGCCGGCGTTTCTTCGCCCGCTGCTTCGTATAACGCTTGAATGGCTTTTGTTGACGCTTCACGATCCACAGTCTGAGTGGACAGGCCTACCTTAAGCCATTCCTCTCGAAAGGCTGGCAGACGTTGTTCCTGCTCTGGTGTGAGTTTTTCAATTTTTTGTTTCATAACGATGTTCCTTCTATATTTTGAATATAATTATTCCATTTGTCGATAGCCCCACTGCCTGTGTGATGAGAAACATCAGCACGAGGAGTTTCACTACTTCTGCTTATACATTTCCAATCACTACACTCGTACCAATAACTGTATGAACCAGCATGAAATCTGCCTTCGGGAGATTTTCCACAGTAACAATTGAGAATTTTTGTCATGTATTTCTTTCTACATGATAGAACCATTCATCAATAGTATAAATTTCAGGTAAATTAATTACACATTTATCATCACTATCTCGATAAAAGTGATCAGGACATTCAAAAATCATTCCACCCAAATTGAAAATATATTCTTTTTTATTTGAATCAGCAGCAAGATATGCTTTCATTTTATCTTCAAAATGTACAATAAAAGCTTCTGCTGATTCATATATAAATGGTGAAACATGATTCCAAGCTTCTACTTCGGTTGTTGTTTGATATTCGCATATAAGTCGCATAATGTATCTCCATTGTTTCTAAAGATAATATAATCAAATTATCAAGTGATGTACACTGTTTAATTATGATTTTTGAATATCAGTTACAATTTTATGGGCACGGCGCAAATTTAATTGATCATATCCGTCTTGAGCTGTAACATGTCTCAATTCTTTAATTGCAGCAACAGTTTCGCCTTCATGCGCCAACTCAATCCAAGTTTTCTTAGGAACAGGTTCTTCAAAAATGATATCTTCAATCAATGCAGGAATACTTATTTTTTGGTTGTCTGGTTCAAACCATACTGACCGACCAGAATTAGATAGGCCATGAGTTTTTCCTGATAGGCCCAAATAAGTTGCACGTTTACCTGTATAAATGTTTTCCGAATTTTTCATAATGTATCTCCATTGTTTCTAAAGATAATATAATCAAGTTATCAACTAATGTACAACACTTTATTCAATTATTTGAACTGCATCTAAAAACCACTCAGGTATCTGTTTCTTCTGATACCATATCATACCATTAAATCTAGAATCTAATATATAGGTATCACAATGATCTTCTTTATTTCTAACTCCGCGACCGCACATCTGAATAGTTTCTTTCAGTGTTCCATTAAAATAAAACTCTTTATTATATTTTAAAATAGCTTTCATCCATTTGGATTGTACTGGTTTATAGGGCATTTTAAGAATGAGTTGAAATCTCGCTAATTCATTCTTAAAATCATAACCAGTTGAAAGGCTAGGTGATACTAAGATAGAATCATTTTTCGGTGGATTATTAATATAACTTTCAATATCAATTCTATTTTTAGGAATAATCATTCTTCTAGCATGTTTAGACTGCTTCACTAAATCATATGCTCTAGTGTATGATACGGTATGAATTATTCCTCTTTCGCCAATATGTTCCCCAATAATAGCATCAATATTCTTAGTTAATTTAGGTGTTACACTATCAGTTTTCTGTTGATTACAAAAATAAATTTGTCTATTTTCAATAGGAAAATCTGAAGTTAATGTGACTAATTTTACATCATCTAAATCCAAATCCTTTTTATATTGTTCTAACCCACAGAGTGTAGCGGTCATATGTAGAAAATGATCTGATTTCCTAAAAATACCAAACTGTGCAATATCACCAGGAAAAATGGCCTTAAGTTTATTATTCTCTAACACGAATTTTGAATTTATTCTAGATTCTGCTAACATTTCGCACTGATCGCCCAGTTCTCCAGCTTCGCCAGTAGCTTCTATAAGAGATTTAATTGTTTTTTTGTCTTTATCTGGAAGAGTAGACATTTTTCTTCCATTAGCCACTTTCTTCGCAGCGTCCATAAAATATTCTCTTAAATTTTCGAAATAATCTTTTTCCTTTAAGAGCAAATTCCTATCACTATTATTAGGAGAATAAATGTCATTATTAGAATTATTGTCAATCATTTCATTGATAAAACTCATATGATCGTCAATTTCTTCTTTAATTTTTCTGGAATATTTTGCCATAGAGGGTTCAAAAGAAATTAAAGATCTTTCTAATAATTCTTCAGGCAAGAGATGACATTCATCAATTATCATAACATTAGAACGATTGCTGCCAGGTAAATTACATATCATACCACAGGCTTCGACCATAAACGCGAAATTAGTGAGTCTAAGATTAGATTTCATCCAAGCGCTTCTTGCTATCTGATATTTGCAATTATATCTGCACGAATTATTCTTCTTCATAAAACAGGTTTGGTCATTATATTTAACAGAAAAATCACCTGTCACATTACATTCATAATTGCTCTTGCCATAAAGATTATCAATTTTAATCTTTTCGGCCATATATTGTTTCTGAAGGTTAATAGTTTTGGTAATAAGAGAAATTTTATTCTTATTTTTCTTATCTTTGGTAGGAATAATTTTGTTTGAAGTAGATTCTAATATTCTATGTGTAATATAAAGAGCAATAATAGATTTTCCGGTGCCTGTTGGTGCATCTAAAATAACATGTTTTTCACCGTCTTCAAAATATTTAATAATTTCGTCAGCAGCTTTTTGCTGGCGATCACTTAAAGTATATGGAAATTTCATAATAATCCTTAATTCATATGTTCAAATAAATAATAAGCAGACATAATATGGTAATATGTAAAAATTAATGATGTAATTGCCATAGATAAATAATACCTCCTAAAAGAATACTAATAGGCCATGTTAATGATATTAATATTGAAATCGATCTAGGTGCTTCAATTGTATTACACACAGATAATGTTAAAATAATGCCTATAACATACATCCATATAAATGCAAAAATAATCATCTTCGCCACTCTATTAATTCCTGAATAATTTCAATCGCCACTATAATTGGAAATAATACAAACCAAAAAGTCGCAGTAAATAATTTACCTGTTTTATTCATATAAGCATCTTCAGCTAAGGTAAACACCGCCAATGCGCCGAATAAGTATAACCATATAATTAAAAATGTAGTCATTTTATTTTCCTATCGTATATTTAGATACTAATTGCCATTCGTTTTTTTCTTTAGAGGATAATACTTTTATTAGGGACATATCAATTTTAGTAAGATCCTCCATTGATTCTAATAAATCCCATTCTTGTAATAAACTCACAATGGTATTACGTCTAAGAATATCTTGATCTGAGATATCTACAGTTTTACCATCAAAAGCAAGCATTTCTTTAAAATGCATAATAGCATAATTGCCCTGCTTATGAAATATATGGCACGATTGTGTTAATGTTTTGTTCTTAAAAGAAGCAATACCAATTCTTGTTAATGTTTCTCTTACAATATTAAAGTCATCTTTATCTTTTAGATTGATCGTAATGCCCATGTCTTTAAATAAATCATTCATCTTTACCACCTCTGTTTTTTATTTTTATTAAATCATCATCTGTCATGAGGCTTAAATATTCAAGCGCTCTTTTTTTATTTATTTTATAATGTTCTGCCACTATAATCACATTTTTGTCGGTTTTAGGCGATTTATACCATCTATGTGGTCTTTTACATTTTCTTATAGTTCCCAGATAATAATCATATTGAAGCATGCTATCCAGACCATAATTTTGATTCATTTCATTTGACTGTATTACAGTATCGTAATGAAATGAAAAAGCTTTATTTGTTAAAAAGGCGTTATAGTCAGATTCTCTGGAAGGATCTGATCTAATAGAATGTTTACCCTGTTGAATTGCATTAATAAATGCAAACGGACTACTCACTATCGCCCCCATCGTACCTGATTTCTTGAATTTCATGTTCTTTTTCTAATAATTTGTAACAATCTGAACATACTGCTTCTTTGATTGTATAATCGCTTCCAACTACTTCAACATCTCCGGCCTTAAAAAACATGAATTTGTCGCACATCCAACATTTCTTCATAAAAATTCACAATCAACCATCACTTCAACTAAGAATGCTGCAGTATTAATTTCCTGGTCCATAACAAAAGCATTTTGATATTGATATTTACCCAATGTAAGAACTAATTGAGGGATTGATTGTGGTTTTAAGAATGCATAAGCAAGATCATAAAATTCTCTGTAAAGATCCTGAGCACCTAACTCTGGGTGTTCTGTCAACCATTTTCTTGTAGAATTGAAATCCTTTTCTTTCAACATAGGCATCAATTCTTCTAGATGTTGTTGTGTTTGATTTTTAAGGCTTTCAGCATTAATTTCACCAAATTTAGAAGCCATTTGAATTTGGCCAATAAATTTTCTAAAATCAAGTGAATTTTTATTACTAGCCATGAAATCCACGATGTCTTTTTCGATATATGGAATTTCCTCTGTATCAAGAATTTCAAGAATTCTCTTATAGAAGGATTTCATAAGAATAGCACGTTCTTTAGGATTGACTGTAAAATCGATTAAATTCAGTCTAGAAAGAAGTGGTCCAGTTATCATAGATTTGATATTACATGTAAAAATGAAACCTGTCATTTTTGAATTTTCTTCAATGAATGCTTTCATAGCATCCTGAGTAGCTGACGTCATTTTTTCAGCTTCATCAAAAATAACATATTTTCTTCCACCATCAAGGCTTACCTTAGTAACAAATCCTTGAACTAAATCACGTAATGTGTCAATATTACCATGTAAAGACGCATTTACAAAAATATATTCTGCATCTAATTCTTCCATCATTGCTTTAGCAATAGTAGTTTTTCCTAAACCAGGAGGGCCAGATAAAATAAGATTGTCTTCAATTACACCCTTTTCTAAATAAGTTTTGAAAATATGTTTAATACGAAATGGCAAAATACATTTATCTAATTTAGTTGGACGATATTTTTGGTCCCAAATTACTTCACTCTTCATCATAAGTAGATTTTCCCTCCGGTGATACAAAATATGTCACATTCTCTGATTCAAATTTGGCTAGTCCTTTAAAGCACAGAGATACATTATAATCGCCGCTAATAAGCAATAAATCATTAATATCAAAAATCATATTAAAAATTCTATCAGTTTCACCAATTTTGATAGTAAATTCGTCTTGTTTTTTCTGGGCTTTTTTAGTTAATTTAATATCATATGTTGTTAGAAATAAATCATTTCCATCACCACGAAAAGTAATATTTGGTTTTCCCAATGCTTTAGCAGATTTTACAATAGTTTTAATATCACCTGATGACACTTTAGTTTCGATTTCTGTAGATGGCAGTTTAAAACTTTTAGCATAATTTGGATGAGAAATGTGTTCTTCACTATCATATCTAAAAGTTGCCCGCTTACCACTTGAATCCGAAATCGCCAAATGAGCTTCATAAAATTCAATCTCGGGATCATCAAATAATTTTATGAGCTGCAATAATTTTTGTAACTCATAAATACCAAAATCGACTGTAAAATCTTCTTCTACAGTTGCTATACAAGTGGGAGAATTACCTAATTCTGGTTTGGTTTTGATGACATTACCAGATTCAATCCAAATGGATTTATTAATCGTGGTAAAAGATGTTAAAATTTCAAGTGTTTTTTTACTTAATTTCATTCACTACTCCATTATTCTAATTATATTAACACATATTATTCTAAAAGTACATCATGAATTTAGCGCAGCCATATGAGGGAGTGATCCTCTATATAAATATGTACCAAAATGTTGTAATTGCATCCAGGGTAATAGCCATACCTTTAGACCAGCAGTTCTGGCTTTTCTGCAGAACCAATAATCCTCACTTAGATATTGTTTAGTATCAGGATCGATTTCGCAATGAAAAAAAGCATTGATTTCTCTTTTGCCATCAAAATGTTCAGAGCGATTATGATCTGGTTTATAACTAGTTTCAGGATATGCTTTAGCAAATTTTTCAAACGTTTCACGCTTAATAACCATGAAACCAGTGCCACCATCTCGGATTTCGACAGGTTGATCTACTTTAAACGAATCGCCATTCAGTTGAGAAAATACATAATCACCTACAAAATGTTCAAGATCATTAGGATTTTTGTCTGCAAAACCTTTATTGACGGCTTTTACAATCTTTTCCCATGCGATAGCTTTCTTAGGGTATGGAGCACAGACGATATCATAATCATCGTTTTCCATGGATAAATGCCATGCAGCTAGAACATCCTCTGGTTTAAATACAATATCTGCATCGATGAAAATCATTGTGTCGCATTTTGACCTAAGAAATTCATCTGCTACATAATTTCTAGCTCTTTGAACCAGACTTTCTTGGTAAAGAAAGTGAGGTTGAATTTTAATGCCATTGCTTGCAGCAAGAGCCATAAGATTTAAAAGCGCACCAGTTGTCACTCCTGTACAGACTCCGCCATACATAGGAATACCAATAAAAAGCCCATTGGATTTTCTTAGTTTATCTAAATTAATGTCTATTTTCATAAATCATACACCGTAAATTCTATTGAGGGGTTTAATTCTTCGAAGTCTTCTATTAGTCTTTCAATGATATTCCAATCGCCACCGCCGAGACCAGCACCAATTCTAGGAATAGCAACTGTAATAGATTCGCCACCATATTTAACTAAATTTTGTAAACAGCTAACAAGAGCAATATAATTAACATGTCTGCCAACAGAGCCAAAATGATCCTGGGTGATCATATTTACTATAGTTTTCCCACTAGTACCGCGCGCGGGTATAATATCGCCTAACATTACTTCAGTTGGCAATTCACCGGTTCTATGAATATCACAATGTTCTTTATATTTTTTATATGCATATGGATGTTTTTTCTTAATTTGTAAAGCTACACCACTACCCATTACACCCTGAGCATTACATCCATGAGCAATATATGTTTCAGTAGCTTCTAGGAGATCGCCTCTTTTATATTTCATTTTCACCTCTTTAATAATTATGAGTAATATGATTAGCAGCAATTTCATCAAAAGGCTCTTCACCTTCTTTATCATTAGTGCATAACCATATTTCTGCTAAAAGCCCTTCAATTACAAATACTTCTGATTTGCTAAGCGTCCCTTTAAGATGATATCTATTTACCATATCTAAAATCTTGTCACGATTATAGAGTGAAATTACGCTCTTATTATTAATATTTTCTACTAAAATTTTATAGAAATCAGCAATATTAACATTTAATGCATTATAGATTTTTCTACCACTACAAAGTGTTTCTGTATAAGTTATCTTTCTAATTTTAGGTTCGATTTTCTTATTATTAGCTTCTTTAATAAGATCTGGAAAGTTACCAGCATTTTTAACATCGTCAACCAAAACACCCATCTGTTTAGCATCATATAAAATAGCGCAGCAAGCCATAATATGTCCTAAATGATCTACACCAGAATCTTCTGCAAATTCTTCACCATCAACACATGCAGCCCAATGGCGATAAATAGCGTCTAAATAAATAGATTTTACTACCTTAGATTCTCGCCAATTCATCCTTCCGTATTTTTTTGCGCCATCATCCATAGCTTGGGCTAATGGTACCAATGCAGACAAAGGAACTGACATAATTCCTTGTTTTTTACTTCCAGCGTCTAATTTTGGATTATTTGTTTTCATAATATTTTAAACCTTCTTCAAGCCATTCTTTTTCATAATTTTTCATCATTAACCAATCAAGTGTAGTATCATTATTATTTATGCGATTATCCCAAATAAACCACGAATAACTTACCATACCGCCAATTTGTTTTTTTCTTAAATCATTTTCAAAAGCACAATTGACTCTATCAGAGAATGTTAATATTTTAGTTGGTGGATTTTCTTTAAAGAAATAATGGCGATTTCTACTTTCTAGAAAGGTTGTTCTTAAAAATATGCATAATAGTTCAACCTCTGGAACAACATGTTGAATAAATTTTAAGGGTATTTTACTGCTATAAGGCGGATTAGTAATTACCGTTCGCCCTTTATAATCCAAATCAAATGCATCTTTACCAAATTCAACACTTGTTATAGTATCATATTCATACAAATCGCTAGAAGAAACAATTTTATTATTTCTCTCTAATTCTTTGCTAATCCAGCCTTTACCTGCAAATGGTTCCATTACTTGTTTAGGTATATCATAATTCTTTAAAAGAGAATATGTCGCCAGAGGCGGTGTAGGATAGAAATCGTTGCTGTTTCTATCCTTAGATGCTTTTCGCATAATATGTTTATTTTTCATACATTATCCAACGCTATTTGTAGCATTTTAATACAAACTGCTTTTGATCTCCATTGATTACCCATGTCACATTCTGCTATAAAGCCAGTCGGTGCATGTGTGACACGAATTTTAGTTAAAAATGTCGTTATATGTTTTCTATCAACGTATGTTTTTATATCTAAATCCTCATCTTTAATTTTAGTCAAATATTTCACCCAATCTACCAATATTATCTCTATGTGATGGTGCTTCCCATCCCTCGGGTTTAATTAAATCAGGAAGACCTAATGGATTTGGTCGTGATGCTTTAATGCCAACCTCTTTAGACATATTGGCTTTATGCACTGCACTCCATGCCTTTTGAGCGTTAACTTCAAACAAATCTAAAGTACCAATAGCAACAACTACAAGATCAATCAATGCATCAACAACATCGTCTGCTGACTCACTATCTTTCATTTCATTCAATTCTTCTTCTAAAAACGCAATTCGAAATTTTAAGAGAGCCTCAAGTTTTTCCTTATCAAATTCTTTCACTTTTTCGGGTATTTGATAATGATTATGCATATCTTTAATATCATCAACCCAAGGCATATCCCATGGTAAACCATCATTCAGAAAAATCAATTCTGGGTCTGGCACAAAGCACCCATCGAATATTTCTTCGCCGTAAACATTTACAGGTTCGTCTATTACTTTTAATTTATCGCTCATTCTTTATCCTTTTCTATATATTTAATTGCAGTTTGTAATCCTTGATTAATCGCCTGATCCATATCAATATAAGTATATTTGCCGCATCTACCAACATGTGTAACATTTTCGTCACCTTTAGCATATTCTACATATTTTTTATAACGTTCAGTATTATAACCATCTGGATCTTTAACTGGATAATATCTTTCACCATTATTCATATCAGCATCACATGGATATTCTGCAATTGCAGATGCTCTCCATGTAATTCTATCGCCCCTAATAAATTTATCCCACCATGAGTTATTGCTGGATAATTCAGTATAATAAGCAGTTCTTGTAGCACCAAGCACAGTTGTATTATTGATAACAAATACACCTTCAACAGGAGCTTCAGCATAATGAACTTCCCGAAATTTAACTGAACGCCATTCTAATGCGCTGAATCTGTTGTTGTAAAATTCATCAATTGGCATTGCGCTGAAAACATGATCATATTCCCACATAATTCTATGTTTACCCATACAATCGTTTTTAATGTTTGAATTAAGAAATAGTGTAATATTTTCATGGTTAAGCATATTTTCAACGAGTTTAGTATATCCCTCTTTAGGCATTCCCTGATATTTATCAGTGAAATACTCGTCCGAATCATCGTCTCTAAATTTTAGTCGATTTTTGACACTGCTGCTTAATTTATCCCATGAAATATTCCACATCTTTTTAGTATACGGTTTAAAAAATATATCAAGTATTTCATCGGTTGTAAATCGTTTTTTTAAATCTTTATTTGGTGGTAGAGTGAAATATTCACCATTAAATTCAGCTTTTACTTTATGTCTATAATTATCTAATTCACAAAATCTGTTAATGAATTTATAAACTTTTTCGTTATTAGTATGAAAAATGTGTGGACCGTACTTATGCATTCTTAAACCATTTCCACTACATTTATAATCATAAGCATTTCCAGCCACATGGTCACGTTTATCTACAATTTCTACGCTATATCCAGCTTCAGCCAATGTTCTAGCAATAGTAGCACCAGTAAAACCAGCACCAATAATTAAGATTTTTTTCATAATATAGCTCCTATTTCATCCTTTTGAGTATTTTTATCTAAAGGATGCGCCTCATATAAAGCTTCTTTTTGCATTGCAGCAAATTTAATTCTTCCCTCTTCAGACATTCCCTCGATATTTTCTGTAGTAATTTGAGCAATATTATTATTCTTGTAATAAACCTTCATTTCTGCTGGTTCACCAATAAGAATAGATCCTGCATCAGCAACTTGATATGGTCTTGCACGCCACCATCCAGAACCAGTTTTAGTAATATTACCATCAGTATGGTAATATCCGGGCATGAGAATACCCCACTGGCTCATAAATTCTTCACACAT
This sequence comes from Hyphomicrobiales bacterium, assembly GCA_002746425.1. GTDB lineage: Bacteria > Pseudomonadota > Alphaproteobacteria > Rhizobiales. Next base: position 29,241 of record NVXB01000001.1, read on the forward strand.
ATCTCCTTCTTTGAGACGTGGTGATTTATATTGTCCTCTAGCAGCACCATAACATTTGACAGGCCAAGTTGCATGTTGTTTTTTCAACCATTTGCGTGTTTTACCCTGTACTAGAGAAGCAAAATTAAATTCTTGCTTTTTCTCAATATTGTTAGTAAAATTACCCTCGCGGCCAAAATTGTTTTCTGGTTTACGATTAAGATGAAATGGATGTGGATTATAAACAAATAATTTATCTTCTCTCCAACCTAATTCCATGCGTGATAAATTGCCACCCTGATAAGCAGAAACAAGCATACGATTTTCACGTTCTTGTAAAATTTTCACTGCTTCAATATACGATTTACTATATAATTTGACTTCCGATAAATCCTCAGTACCAGACCACATATTGAACAGATAATCTCTATAAGCAGATTCGTAATTTTTCTTTTCCAGTGTTTCACCATATTTGATAATGGATTTATAAATTGAGTCAAATTGCCAATCATCAAATGAAATAATACAATCTGGCCGTTGTGAAATAGCATATAAACCACCCCAAAGCTGCTGACAAAAACCTGCAGGTGAATGGATATACACAATAACTTCATCGTATTCATGAAGACTTTCGCCTAAAATTACTGGGCGCTGATCTACAGTCCATCCCATGGCTTCTAAACAATTAATAAGTGAATAATGAGATGGCACTACCTGAAGTTGTTGGTTTAAATAATGATCTCTCTTAGTTTGAAGAGTATTAAAACCTGTAATTAAAATTTTCTTCATGGGTGATTATCCTCAAAAATTTCTATGATATCTTTCAAATCCTTTAATTCTCTATGAAATGCATCAATATTGCGCTCTTTTGATATAGGATGAGAGTGATTTGCCCCAAAGCGCTGCATTTTTGCATATGCCATAATTACTTCGGCACATTCTTCAGCAATATGCGCCATACGGCCTTCATAGGTTTTTGGTAAATATTTTTCAATCATAAATTTTTAAATCCTTTAAACTATCTGGTAAAACAAATTCGTGGTCATAAAACAATTCTTTATATTCGGCGCCGGGAAATTTTTCACCCAGTGATAATCCATCCTTAAAGGTAAGATGTTTATCCTCATCTGCAAATCTTAACAAATCATTTAGATACATACCAGTGTATCCAGTGGTTTTTACTACAGTGATCACCATATGGTTTTTCTGAGTTTCAGACATTTCTTTTGCGCCATTTCTCTATGATATCTAGTAGCTCTATCGGTATAGATAATTCCATTTAGATGATCATACTCATGTTGAATAATTCTAGATGTCATCCCAGTATATTTTTCTGTTTTCACTTCGCCATTGGGAAGAGTAAAACGCATTCTAATATGTTCCGGGCGTTTAATTTTAATTATAAGATTAGGAAATGATAAACATCCCTCATCCATGTAAACTTCTTTTTTACTATAATCTACAATAATAGGATTGTACATAACTAAAATAGGATTACTTCTAATTACAAAACATCTATGTGGTAAACCTACCTGATTTGCAGCTAAACCGACTCCACTAGTATTCATTAACGATTCAGCAATATCTTTAGCGAATTGAATCGGATCTATAGGAGGATTATTAAAATTAAATTCTGGAGAGATTTCTCTTAAAAGCTTGTTAGTTTCGTCTATCATGTACATACTAATGCATTCTTTTCTTCTAAAATTTCTACTTTGCTTAATAAGGTTATTTCATCGGATTTCAAATCATGATAACCATATTTTTTAACATCCATATCATAAAATAATGAACCACCCATATTTTGAGCAACTAAATGCATTGTATTTCTCATTATACTGCATTTTTCACTATTCTCTTCATTTAAAAATTTTTTCAATAATTTCTTAATATCTTCTGGCATTTTATACCTCTTCATATGTGGTGAAATTCTTTACTAATTCTGCCTTTATAGTTTTATCAAACAACTGTCTATTCTTGATATCTTCGGAATGTGAAATAATAATTGTATTAGTTTGATCGAATTCACTTAAAATATTTTCTAAATTATCAACATTGTCAACATCCAGGCCATCCATAAGTTCATCAATTATCAAAAGATTACATGCTACTGAATTTTTCATTTTGGCTATATCTCTCATAGCAAGAAGAATAGAAAAATCAATACGTTTTTTCTGACCTTCAGAAAATGAATTGTAACTAAATTTGTCTCTATGTCTTGATTTAATAGTCTCATTGAACGATGAATCCAATTCAAATGAAACAAACATATCAAATTTCTCTAAATAAGAATTAATATGTTGATTAAGAAGAGGAATATACTTATTGATAATTACACTCTTGATGCCATTATCTTTCAATATTTTTTGGCAATTGACATAATTTTCAGCAATTCTTTTATGCTTATCATATTTTTTATTTTCTAATGTAATTTCCCTTTTTAATGCATCTAATTTGATTGTAGAAACTTCCGATTTTACTTTATTCTTAAGTTTATCAATACGCTCATTCATTTCTTCTACAGTGGTGATCATGCTGTTTAGCATAGTTTTTTTAACAGAAGTATTTGATTTTATTGCACTAATGTCATCTTTAGATTTTTTAATTTCGTCAAATATATTATTACACTTAGTAAGATTAGTGTCTATTTTTGGTATTTTTAAATCTAATTCAGATATTGATTTATTATTTTCCTCAACAATGGAAGCTTTATATTCAAATGTAATATCCTGTTTACATGTTGGACAGTCATCATTGCTATCAATAAATGTTATGGTTTTCTTAAGTATGTCTATTTTTGTAATAATAGCGGTTTTCTTTTTATTCAAAGCCAGAATTTTATCTACAACTTCTCCTTCAGATACAGGAAAAGAGTCTTTAATTTTTAGAAGCTCTTTTTCTTCTTCTACAAGTTTTTTAAGTTCGTTATTAAGAGCTGTTGTTTTGTCTCTTTTAATATCTCTAGCAGCAATAATAGATTGTATTTCTTCATTAGAATTGATAGATTGTTCTTCAATCATTTCATTCATAGTTTTGATTGAACTTTTCAATGATTGAACTTTAATATTGATATCCGCTAATTCAGCCTTGTTAATATCATTTTTTGATTTAAGCAATAAAGACATTTTAGAAAAAACGTGAAGATCAAGAAGATCCTCAATGACTTCTCTCCTATGTGCAGCTTGTAATTTCATAAATGGCATGAACGCAGCAGAACCAAGAACTACAACTTGTGTAAAACTCTTATAATTCATGTTGAGAATGTTTTTTTCTAAGTTTTTCTGATAATCTCTTACATCTCCAGTTTGAGGAATAAGCTCGCCATCTTTATAAATTTCAAATAAGTTGGGTGAAATTCCTCTAATGACTTTATATTCATTAAATTCAAATTCAACAACTAAATTCTTCTTATTAATAGAATTTATAAGCTGTCCTTTATTCAAATCTTTATATGTTCTACCAAACAAAGCAAAAGTAATAGCATCAATAATAGTAGATTTACCATGACCAGATTTACCTACTACCAAAAGATTACTGTTTTCTTTTAAATCGAATTCTTGAAATGTGTTACCAACAGAAAATAAATTCTTGAATTTAACACTTTTTGCATTAATCATATAGACATCGCTTCCAAATAAATTTCATCAATTATTTTATGTACTTCTTCATGACGAATATCATCCATAGCTACAATGTACTCTTTGATAATATCTGAAGTATCTTCTACTTCTACATTAGATAATTCTATATCAGAGACAGAGCTTTTTGTTTCAGAAGCTTTTATATTATAACCCATTTCTTCTAAAGATGACACAGTTTTATCATAATGTGTTCTAGATTCTATGCCAGAAGAGTGAAGTTTAATCATTTTATTTTTAAATTTAGAAAAATCAATATCTTCATTTTCATAATAAACATTTTCAAACATGGTATGAGGATTTTTGATAAATGTAAGTTCAAGAGTGTTGCTATCAAACACATGAAAGCCTTTTTGATCATCTACATCAATCCAAGTATGTTGAGTAGGCGCTCCTAAATATGTAATATTGTCTTTACTAGATTTAGTGTGATAATGGCCTGAAAATACCTTTTCAAATTTACTGAAAATTTTAGATTTCATACCATATTTAGCAGTCTGAGCTTTATTTAATTTGAAACCAGCTAGCTCCAGATGACCCATCAGGACAGTTTCTTTAGAACTCTTAATGATTTTATATGTAGCTTCAGCATTGTTCTTATGGATCCAGGGAAGTAATAAAATATTATCAATAACAGCAGCTTCTTCATGTACGGTAATATTTTTATATTCACTTAATACCAACTTAGGCGTATTTACAGAGCTGCTATTTTTATAATAAATATCATGGTTTCCTAAAATAATATCCATCCGCAAACCAGTTTTTTCTAATGGTTTAAAGAAATATTCTTTAGCATTTGTTAATGTATCTGTATCAATTTTCTTTCTAGAATGAAACACATCACCTAGATGTATAATCCCATCTATATCATTTTTTTCAATATATGGGAAAAAAATATCATTAAAAAAGAGTTTCATATTTTCATGAAACTCTTTAGAATCATTCTGTAAACCAAAATGAGTATCTGTTATAAGAATATATTTCATAAGAACCTTTTCAAAATTTCTTCACAATATTTCTTAGTAGCTCTTAGACGAGCAATTAAATTGAATTTTTCAGTAGCATTGGCATTTTCAATTCTATCACCCATATCTCTGATCATTATAGGTACTAACTGTTTTTCATCATTTTTCATTATTCACCTCAAAATTTGACATTTCTTTTTCTTTTTGTTTCTGTTTCTGTTTCTTCTTTTTTTCTTTCTTTTTGCCCTCAAAATCATCTACAAACGATGTATCCATATCCGCTTGTGATGATTCAGTGAATGTTTGTCCAGCAACACGGGCATCATGATTGTGATTTCTAAGAGATTTATATTTAAAATATCGCTGTTCGGCTTCAATATTTATAACATTTATGAAAGCATTCCATGCGATTTGGCTAAAATATGCGAAAGGATTTGGCACTTCTACATTGATGTTATATTTCTTTTTATTTAAAGCATTAATACAAGCAATAGTAGCATCACCTTTCATGTCATCTAAATAACTATAACCAGCGAAATTGCCAGATGATCCTAATCTACGAATAATTTGTATAATAGCTGTAACGACAATTTTTGGAATTTCTTCTTCATTTGAGGCATACCAGGCAACTAAATTACGATGCAATTCTTGTCCATTTACGTAATCTCTGGATTGATCTCTATTTTTTATTCTTGTTCTTTTTTTCTTTACTACTGCCATTCATTTTCCCTTTAGACCATGTTAAATATGATTTATTAAAATCTTCTGAATATATTTGCATTGGATCTTTCCATATGAAATAATGTGATATATATTGCATGATGTTTTTATTTTTACACTCTTCCATGTAGGAAGGATTATTAATAATAAATTGAAATAATTTTGCAAAAAATACAGTTGATAGCAAATACGATACTATCAAGTTCATAATATATAACACAATTCCAAGCATTAATATACTATAAAAAGCGACTGGCAGAACTAATAATCCTATCATATTAATAGCAACTAATATTACTATAGCAAATGGTGATACTAAATATTCAATATATTTCATTATTTTTTCCTAAATTTATCAATTTATACTCCTTTTCAAATAAATAAATCAAATAGTTTAATTCTATAGTGTACATTTATAAACTACTATGATATAAATGTACACTAATTAATATGTTTCTATCGGCTAGCTAGGCCAAATTATGATAGCATTGTAGTATTGACATACAGTCATAAGATATATGCAATTTATTCCTACGAAACGGGTCCTTAATTTATTAAGCAGAATGGGCAAAATAGATCAGCGCATTTTAAATAAAAAAATCTTTAAGAGATGGAAATACTTAAACCATCAGAAGCGATAATGTTGTGTAGTTATAGGCATTATCACAATTGCTTCCGCGCTTATAGGCGGTAGATAAAAAGTTAAAACGCAAAGCCTAGCTTTTCCTAACGGTTCTACTTATAACACAGTGACCCTCTTGTAAGACAAGACCCACTTAATCTCTTGCCTCCGGGCAAGGGAAGTAACTTCTTGAAGACAATAGGTTGGCTTAGAGAAGTCGAKWWMRAKWAKARYWTRMTATYMMKAWRWWWATWATAKMWRTAAGNAATATAATATCAATAAGAATATAATATCAATAAGAATATAATATCAATGAAATGTTTCTCTTAATGGTATATCATGAGCTTTTAAAAACACATTATATAATGAATCATCCCATTTAGTATTAAGCTTTTCAATTGTAGTAGTATAGATATTAATAGCATGTGGACATGGTTTATAACTCATAATAATATGTTTCTTATAAATTTTAGTATCATCATTATTATTCATATTGTCATATTTGTCAGCATAAACATATGTATTATTATTTTCATCTAATGTAATTTCCATTATCATTGGTCTGGCAACAACATAATATGTTAATGTTTCTTTAACGATTTTACCAATAATAGTATTGTCTGATAATTTTATTACTAAATAATTTTTCATTAAAGATCTTTCTCTATAATTTCAACACTAAATTTTTCTTCTTTATAACGTTTTAATCTACCTAAGAAATGTAATAATGCATAATTATTTTTCTTCTTATATCTTAAATTATCGCCAACATCAATAAATGTTACTTTATCTTTAATATCAGATATTCTTAATCCACGGCCAATAAGCTGTAATAATTTAATTTTTGATTTTAATGGAGCTATTAATACAACATAATTAACATTTTTAATATTAATTCCTTCCGCAAATGTTCCTAATGAAACAATTCCTTTCATGTTTTTAGCTTCATTCATTTCTTTTTGGTGTTTAGATCTAATATCAACAGGAACACCGCCATCAATGTAAAATTTAGATTCATTCTTTACATTTTTAAAGAATTCTTTACCATGAGCAACATTTTTAAATGCTACTAATATATTACCATCAATGCTTTCAATCATTGAATTTAAAACTTTTTGGCGTTTTTTATGATTTGTAATGAAATCAACTTCATCAAAATATGTAGCACCACGTTTTTTTAATTTACCACCATCATGAAAATATTTCTTTGTTCCAATATATTTACAATCATCTTGGTTGTAATTTAAGAGTAGGCATTTAATTTTAAGATTAGCAATTTCGCCAGAGGCTATAAGCTCATGTGTCATAGCTACTCTAATAGGTGGACCAAAGAGACCTGTGAGTGTTAAAAGATTTTCTTTAATATCATCGAGGGTTCCCGTAGTACCATGTCTAAAGATAATATCACTACATTTTTCTAATATTTTGATAGTAGAAGTAGCTTTCCAAGCATGTACTTCGTCACAGATAATAACATCAAATTGATCAAACCATTTTTTAGGAAGATTTACTACAGATTGCCAAGTAGAAGCTACAACTTGTGCTTTAGTATTTTTATCTCTACCTGCAAAAATAGTATGAGTAGTGAATGAATTTTTATTTTTATTATATTCATCTACAAAATTATCTTCAATTAGCTGCTTAACTAATCCTGCTCTATGCACTAAATTAAGAACTCTAAGCCCCTTTGATACATAAAACATATTCAACCCATATAAGAAATATGATTTACCAGATGCAGTAGGTGACAAAATGATACCTCTATTTGAATTAATAGAGTGTTTTACTGCTTCTTGCTGATAATCATGAGGAACATACGGAGCATCAATTTTTTTATAAAAATCAACTACGTCTTGATTAGTAAATTCATAACATTCATCCGGAAATAGGCTTGCATCTAATTCATATTCAATTTTAGATTTATCACAAAATTCAAGAATCTCTGGAATAAGTCCTTTATAAATTAAACCAGTATTTACGTTAAGAAGACGAATTTTACCATCCCAAAAACCAGATTTAAATTTTGGGTGCCACTTATAATTATCAGCGAAGAATGTAAAGTGTTCCTGTATTTCTAATAATGATCCTCTATCTGCAACAATTCTACAATGAGTTTCACTTACCTGCGCTATAAAAATTGCCATTAGTAAGCAGCCTCTTGGAATTTTCTCCAATTTAAAATGTTACCAATAGTAAATGATAAATTGCCAATTGATTTAATAATATCTTTCAAAGTAGTAACTTTCTCTTTTTGTAATGCTATTCTTAAATTAAGAGCAATAACTTCATCATCACCTCTGATATATCTGTCAATATCAGATTTAAGAATTTTTTTCTGAAATTGTTTCCATCCTCTTTCATCAAGAGTTTCTTTATCCAGATCTCCTAGATAATATTCATATTTTAGAAAATATAATTTATTTACATCCTCTAATAATTTTGCTAATCTTAAATTTTCGTGTGAATAAATAATGTAATATTTTGAATGTAATTTGATTGCTCTTACGGATTCCTCTGATAAATCATTTTTATCTAAGGTTGAATCCTCGGCCCATAAATTTAATATATCATCTAATTTCATAACAACTCCTTATATTATATTTATGGCTCTCCCAAACTAAATGTATCATAAGCAAATGAAACAGTACACTCTGTGTATATGATGCTCTCATCGTCAATATTAATTGATATGCCTGAAAGATCAGTTGGCCACGCACCTACAAAGGTAAACCTATGTAATGGATTATTTTTAGATGAAAAAAGTAAAATATCAATATCAGATACTAGAACATTTTTCATTGTAGAAATTCCGCGCGGGTTGCCGTATTGAGTAAAATCTTCGGGAAATCCTATAGAAACCATCCAGTCGAAAATTTCTTTGTAGTTTAAAAGCTGTTCATCTATTCTAAATGTAACATCTAATTGTGAAAATTGAATAGTATCGCCCTGTTCTTTAAGCGTGGTGAATTGTGTGCTTCTATCTATAGGTGCAATACTTATAGAAGGTATTGAAATGCTTTTGCCGAAAAATTCTACAAGAGGAGTTTTTTCAAGAACCATCCTATAGGAAGCTCCTTCTAATGCATTAATATTGGTAATATTCATTGTTTACTTAACCATGTAGTTGATATATAATATATTTATATAAAAATTAAAGAAAGTATTTATGGCAAAGAAATTTGAAACTATTATATTGAAATTACAATCAAGTAAAAAGCTATCATTATTCGAGGCATTAATACATTATTGTGAATTAAATGGATTAGAACCTGAGGCTATTGCATCTTCAGTAAGATCTAATAAAAAATTAAAAGAACGATTATATGCAGAAGCAGAAATTTTAAAAATGGTAGCTCCAATTAAAAGACTTTTAGATGAAAATAACATCCTTTAAAGTATACCGTTCGTACTTAGCATTAAAAGCGCATTTCAACGGGAAATATGATTTTTTTAAATATAAAGGATTTATGAAAGTTAAAGTATCATCCTTTGAAAAAAGAAATGATATAGGCATATTTCGCCATTTAGCTAAGCATGATGATCCCTATAACTATATGTTAGCCAATTTTGTGGAAGACATACATGTGAGTTCATGGGGATTTTCTGACGAACCATATAAAAGAATGATGAAAGTGAAAGTTTCAATACACTACACTTTCCAGCAAGACATGAAAAATGTGGAAAATATATTAGAAGCACTTTCTGTTAATAATTCAAGCAACGAAATTATCGTAAAATATATGTCAGGTGTAATTTCTCCTGAAACAGTATGCATTTTACATAAAATATTTGACATTGTTCCATATTGGAAAAAACATATGTCATCAATAGTTTATGAGGATATCTTAACAATGATAGAAAATTATGAACCTTTTTTAGAATATGATTTAAAAAAATGTAAAGATTTCCTGATAAAACACTATAAATAATATTGATCAATGGTGGTCGTATTTAAGGTATTTAAGGAAAAAGGAAAATAAATTGGCAAAATCATTTGCAGAACTGTTGAAAAACAGAAAAAAGAATACAGAAAAACTCTCAAATAAAATTGAATCACTGAAAAAAGGTGGAGATTTTAACAATGATCCTGATGCACGTATGTGGGATCTGAAACACCTTCGTAATAAAGATGGTAATGGTCGTGCAACTATTAGATTCCTCCCAGCACCGCTTGGCGAAGAAGAAGAATTTGTGCTTTATTACTCTTATTTTGAGAAAAATAGAACCACAGGTAAATGGTATGTTCATGCTTCTCATATGTCATTCGATAAAGATGCTGAGGATCCTGCATACACATATAATGGAACAATTTATAGCAATACAAATTTAACTGATGACGAAAAGAAAAAATTATCTATTCGCCGCCAGAAACATTATGTAGCTAATATTTTAGTTGTTGATGACCCAGTTGAACCAGAGAATAATGGTAAAGTATTCTTATTTGATTACGGCCCAATGATTGCAGGTTTAATTGAAAAGAGAATGAATCCTAATCCAGATGTTGATGACTTTGAAAAGGCAGATCCATTTGATGTAATCGAAGGTTGTAATTTCAAAATTAAAATTGTTTCTAAAAAACTTCCTGGTGTTACAAATTTAATTCCAAATTATGAATCATCTATATGGGAAGACTGTGCTCCAATGGCAGATTCTGAAGAGGAAATGGAAGCAATTTGGAATAAGTGTTATAAATTAGGTGAATTTATCGATCCTACAAATACTAAACTTTATAAATCTATTGAGAAACAAAAGATTGATTTTGCTGCTTGGATTGGCGAAGAAGCAGAAGAAGAGGTTTCTAAACCTGCTCCTAAAGAAAAATCTATTAAAGAAGATGCACTTCCTGAAAGCGAAGACGATGATCTTCCTGAAACTGAAGAGGATGAAAGCATTATCGATGACGACGATGACGACGATTTCTTTGATAAATTTAAATAATATCAATTTATATTGAAAGAAAAAGGGCCAAAGGCCCTTTTTTATTGTACTTTTCTCGTGACATATGTTATCATTATTTAAGTTAAATTATGGAGATTATTATGAAAACTTTTATTGAGTGGCTAACCAAGAATGATATTATTCTTGAAACTAGCGATATTGCTAAATTTGGTGATTTAACTGTACTCGATACGTTTTCTATGACTGAAGATGATTATATGAACTTTCATAATTATCGATATCAATATCGTTATATCACTAAGTGGTTATTATTATCTGATGGTTCTGCTATTGGATGGCAGAAAAATAATAAACATGATGGATGGAATTTTCCAAGAATTGGTAAAACAACTGTATTAAAAAACTTTCCTAGTGCTGCTAAAATACTTAAAGATAATGCAAATTAAATTATGGAGATTATTATGAAAACTTATCAAGAACACGAAGTAGGTCATTTATATAAAAAAGAAGAAAAAGACACTTTATATTGGTATGAAAGAACTATGTATGAAACCCGTGGCTGGGGCGATAATAATCAATGGGTGAATGAACTGTGCAATGATGATAACGATGACGATTTTGTGATGCTGTATGCTTATTTAAAAGAGCACCATCTAGATTGCACTGTAATTCAATTGCGGGAAATTAATGCTTTAATTACTGAAGATTATTTTCATTTTAATGATTATTATGATCGTAGCGAATATGAAGTTCATATCATTAAAATTAGTGATATCGAAAAGGTGATGAATGATGAATAAAAAAGAAAAAGATGGTTTAAAAGCTCTGATCGCTCAATGGCGATATTCTGGAATTGCGGGCGCAGCAGATAAAGCTTATGAACTTAGTATGCTTTTGGGTTTTACAGAAGAAGAACTAGATATAGATTATATGATCGCCGCCCACAGTTCATGGTTTAATAAAGAAGAAAGTGATAATGAAGATCATTTTGCGGCTTTTAATGACATTTGGACAATTCATGGCCGTGATGATATCGAAAATTATGCTTCTAGTATGGATTATGCAAATGCCAATACTGGATTTAATATACTTAAAGATAAGATTAATGATAAAATGCTGGAGCACCGTAATGAAAATATCTGTTAAAGTTGATTATACTTATGAAAATGACCTTCATTATTTTAAGGGTGTTGGTGATTTATCTGATATTTGTATTTGTGATAGCGCACATTCAGCTGTGTTAATGAAATTATATAGACTCATTAAGGAAAAATTACTAGATCAAGGATATCAAACCGCGGAAATTAAACCACATTTTACAATAGAAGAATTCGGAACTTGGTTTTTTCATGTATATTTAACACATATCGGTAATGTCCTAAGCATAAACAATATCATCACATTAGATGTAGAAATTACATAGGAGAGAAAAATGTTTAAATATTTATTAGTATGTTTATTATTTGTAGGTTCAGCCCATAGCGCCGAATTCACATATGATCCTGAAGCAAAAATTCTTTATATGGAAGGGCGTATTGGCGCAAAAGATCATGAAAAATTTAGTGCATTTATTAAAAAAAATGAAGTAAAATATCTAAAATTACATAGTCCAGGCGGAGATGCATGGTCATCTTTGATCATATCATTAACAGTAAAAGAACATGGGATTCACACGGAAGTACCACCTAATATGACATGTAATTCAGGATGTGCATGGATTTGGATTGGCGGCCATCATAAGATTTTTTCCACTACCTCTACAATTGGATTTCACTTAGCTCATAATCCTAAAGATGGTGTTGTTGTACGTGGAGCATTAGTAAATATGAATTTTGCATGGCTTCTTGGCTATCTTGGCGTTAGCTCTATATTAGTTCAGGAAATGTTTAATCTTAAAAGCGGCGGCGATGTTGTGTTATTAACTAAAGAAAAAGTCTATGAATGGGCTATTCCCAACACGTTTATTAGGAATTAATCATGGTTTCTGCTGTAAATAAATTAATTAATGAGAAATTACTAAAAAATCCACCAAAATGGATGAAAGATAATATTTGTCTTGAAGTAATTACAGGATCATTCGCTTATGGAGTTTCTTCAGATACTTCAGATATGGATTATAATTAAATAAACAATGTACATTATGCGGTAATTTGATTATATTATCTTTAGGAGTAATGGAGATTGATATGTTAACAGATGAAAAATTTATAAAAAAATTATTTGATATTGCAGAAGTATTGGATAATGATTTTCGATATAAAATTGTTGCTGCTGTTGTATATAAAAATAAAATTATTTCTATTGGATATTGTGAATTAAAAACTCATAGTTTTCAGAAACAATATGCAAAAAATGAGCATTCAATATATTGGCACGCTGAAACTAGAGCTATTCATTCAGCGTCGAAATTATTAACCAAGAGACAATTTAAAAAGTGTACATTATATGTTTGTCGTGGTAAGATAGAAAATAACAAATGTGTGCATGGTAATTCAAAACCATGCACAGGATGCGAGTCTGCAATTGCAGATTTTGAAATACCAAGAGTGGTTTATAGTAATACTACTTATTATGATTATGAAATAATGGAGAAATAAAATGATTATTACAGACGCAGTTCTTATTTATATGGTTATTACGACGATTACTTATCTTTTAGCAATAGTATTTAATATCATTGAAAATAGTGCGTTACCTTATATTGCAATATGCACAGCTTTATTGACTATATTGGCTTTAGGTGGTGTTACTAATATAATTTTAATTGTTACTATATTAATTTATATCTTGCTACAAATATTTGTCAGTTTAATGGAAATAAATATTAATTTTAAAAATGCGAAATATTTCGCAGCAATTATTCAGGTATTTTTTATTACTTGGGGTGTCCTTGTAATTTTAAGTATGTTTTAAGGAGAAGATTATGAACTACGAATTTCCAAATATTACGCATATAGATGATGTAAAACATTTAGTAGAAAATTTTGATAGTGATTTTTTCTTAAAGGAAAAAGAAAATTTTGATGTCATTGATTATCAAGTAGCGTTTGGTGATACTTTTCCACCTATTAATACAAATGATGACGCTATTAAACGCGAATTCAGAGGTCTTATTTTCGATAAAGAGGGTAATTTAATTCGGCGCCCGTATCATAAATTTTTCAACGTAAATGAACGTGATGAAACGAAGAACATCGATTTATCTCATGCTCATACTATTCTTGAGAAATTAGACGGGAGCATGATTTGTTTTTTCTTAATTGATGATGAATCGTATTGGGGTACTAAATTAGCTTCTGAAGAATTTCATCAAGATGTTAAAAAATTTGTTAAAGAATCAGAAATTGATTATGATGCATTTTGTAGAAAATTATATAAAAAAGGCTACAATCCTATTTTTGAATGGATTTCACCAAACAATCGAATTGTTGTAAAATATAAAGAACCTCAATTAATTGTAACAGCTATTCGACATATTGTAACTGGTGCTTATATGCCATATGAGACCGTGAAGGGTATCTGTGAAGATCATGGAATTCCATGTGTGAAGGCTTATGAAGGCAATCAGAAAAATATGGAAGATTTGATTAAACATACATCACTTCTTGAACAAGAAGAAGGGTATGTTATTGTTTTCGCAGATGGACATAGAGTTAAAATTAAGGGTGAATGGTATTGTCATCTTCATAAAGTAAAATCATATTTTGATTATGAGAAAGATATTGCTAAACTATGTTTAATGGGCGATTGTGACGATATTTTATCAATGGTAGATGAAGATGATAGAATTAAATTGGAGAATTATGAACATGATCTTTCAATGATTTTGAAAAAATATGTTCAAGACACTCTATTTTCTGTTTGCTGTGTGAAATATAAAGATATGACACGAAAAGAGTTTTCTTTGTCACGTTCTCACTTGCCACCAGTGATTAGAGCATGTGTCTTTAATAATTGGGATCGATTAGAATCTGTAACAAGTATGCAAATTCATGAAGGAATGCTATCATCGTTCCTAAATGCCTCTTCATATAGTCATAATAAATGGGCGGATTTTAAGAAAAAGAACTATTTTACTGGTTTGGAGTGGTAGTATGGATAATTTTTCTAGTTTTGCAATATTTGGGCTGGTAGTAATTTTCACACTTGTTTTATTATTTATAATACCACCTTTACCAAAAATTTCAAAGTGTGAGGGTTTGTTTGAAATGCATGAAAGAGTATTAGCACCAGGTAAAATTGAAGTCACTATTACTTCAAAACACATGTATAAAAATAACGCAGGAGAATGTGCTGGTTCATATAAAGTTCTTTATGATAACGGAATTGATAATGTTCTTAGTTCTAAATTATTGGAGAAATTACAATGACAGACCCAACTATTATTTTTATGTGTTCATGCTTTTTAATTTTTTTAATACTTTTTGTTTCAATTGGGTGGATTGCTATTAGCATTATGTTGCATCTTTTCGGGTGGCCAATATTAGCATTAGTGCTGATAATTATATATGACGTGAAAACAAATGGGGGGGGCACTAAATGATTGAATACATTTATACAACAGAAAAAGTTATCGACACTAGTAAGATTATTGGAGTTTCTCCGATGGCCGGACCCAGCGAAGGGCTGATGGAATTTCGATTAAAAATCAAAGAATATGTCAATTCTTTTCATATAGATGATGTAATATTTCTCCATCATGCTTATATACTAATAAATCGCGAAATTAAAACCGAAATAATTTCAGACATTGGAAATATTATTGCTAATAGAAAATATATTAGTAAAGAAAAAATAAGTAAAATTCTAAATGAGGAGTTTACAATTACAGAATAATATGATATAAATATTAAGAAATGGCTTTATGGTGAAACTGGATATCACGTTTGACTTCTAATCTTAAATTTCGGGTTCGAGTCCTGATAAAGCCTCCATATTTAATAAACACGTGTATGGTTATACAATTGGAGAAATAATATGAAAAAATATGTGATAATTTTATGCGGATTACCAGGAACTGGAAAATCTACTTGGGTTAAAGAATTCTTAAAAAATGATTATATCATCCCAGATGCCCCTGATGTTGAGGTAGTAGAAACAGTTGTCCTATCTGGTGATAAACACATTGAAAAATATGCATCTAAAGTTGGTATTTCATATAATGAAGCATTCCATCTTTATCAAAAAGAGAGTCGCTTATTGATGAACCTAGAGCTCTTTAATGCTATTAAAGAACGTAAACATATTATTTGGGATAATACTAATTTATCTAAGAAAATTAGAGAAAAACGAATGGCTTCAATACCCAATTCGTATGGGAAATTGATTATATATTTCCCATATAAAAGTATTGAAGATTTACATGAACAACAAATTCGATATAGATCTGATAAAGTCATTGATATGCAAGTTCTCAGAGATATGGAAGAAACATTAGAAATACCAACTGGCGATAACGTCACAATAAAAGGATAAAATCATGATTGCTAAAGAACAATTAACCGCATTTGTAGAACGTATTGAACGTTTAGAAGAAGATAAAAAAACTATTCAGGATGATGTAAAAGAAGTCTATTCTGAAGCAAAGGGTACAGGTTTTGATACTAAAGCTCTTCGTCAAGTAGTGCGTCTTCGTAAACAAGATCGCGAAGAACGCGAAGAGCAAGAAGCTATTTTGGACCTCTATATGCATACTCTTGGCATGATTCCAGATGAGTAAACATAATATATTATGCGCGTCTGCTCAGGCAAATGAACAAACCTTTAAAATAACTTGTGAGGAAATAAAATGAGAGCTGAATATGTAGACCACATGGGTGATGATTTATCTGTTGTTAATGCAGCACGAGTGAGTTTTGATAATGTTTCTGTAGCAGATAGATATTATGACTATGATGTTACTGATCTCGTGTTGTGTTCAATACCAGATGTAAGTGAAAAGGACAAAACACTTATTAATTATTTAGCTCGTGGTATGCCTAAGAGTGAATGGGAAAAGAACATTTCAAATATTTTTACCAGTCCATATAAGAATGATATTGAAGTTCTTGTCAACAAACTCATTAATATGGCTACGCACTGGGCTCCATTTTCACATCCACATATTACTCTAAGAATGCAAGCTCCTGTTTCTGTTAGAACACAGTGTTTTAAACATAAGATAGGATTTTCAGAATCCGAAGAATCCAGACGATATATTAATTCAAAACCTGAAATTTATGTTCCAGACATGTGGCGTAAAGTAGCTTCTAATGTGAAACAAGGATCATCTGATGAAGAATGGTTTCCTGAAAATAATGGATATACACCTAAAGACTTTATGGAAGATGGAGTTGATTATTACATAAATTTAATAAAATCTGGTTTAGCTCCTGAACAAGCTAGATTTGTATTACCTCAAGGAGTGGAAGTAAATTGGATTTGGACTGGTTCATTAGCATCTTTTGCTCGCTATTATAAGCAACGAATTGATCCGCATGCACAAAAAGAAAGTCAAATTCTCGCTGCCGAAGTAGGAGCTATTATTGAACCACTATTTCCTGTTTCATGGCGGGCATTAACATCATGACAGAATTACAAAAACTGAATTTAAGGGCGACACAGGGTAAATGGGGCCAATATAGTCCTAAGTATATGGAAGAAGCTAAAGGTAGTGATAAATTTTTATGGGATACTTCACACGATACATCTTGTGTAAAAGATGGATTAAGATCAAGAATTGCCACTTTTAAGCATGCTAGCGACGCTGCTTTTGCTGAAACATTGGTGAATCTGTATAGAAATGGTACATTAGTAGTAATAACGTGATAAATAAAATAATATCCTATGGCTTGAAACATCCTGTTATAAAAATTTCTCATTCTAATTGGGTTGTTACTGGAACATGTGGTCTCAATGGAATTCTTACAAGTGTTGATATATTTTTTAATAGTGCTTTACCTACATTGAAAAAAATTGATGAAAACACTAATGATTCTATTTGGAATAAATATGCTAAATGGATTAATGAATATTATAGCACTAAAAATAGATTTAGTAGAGAATATTCTGGCTCATATAATACTAAAAATGAAGATTATTATGAAAAATCCTGCGCTCAATTAGCACTTATAATTGCCCGCCGAGAATATTCTGGGTGCAAAATAATTAGAATATCCTATGATACTATAGAAATAGGCGTTTATGATATGAATGGAAATGGTGAAATTACTTTTGGAAAAAATTATGTTAACATGAAAATGAAGGAATTATTATGAAAGCGAAAACTATTAAGGCAGTTATTAACAAGAAAATGAAAGAATGGTTTGAGAGTATTGACGACCCAGTTGTTAAAGAAGCCGTTGAAAAGAATACTATTGTAACAGGAGGAGCGATTGCTTCTATGTTATTAAAAGAAAATGTGAATGATTTTGATGTTTATTTTAGGGATTTTGAAACAACTCTTTTGGTTGCAAAATATTATGTTGCAAAATTTAAAATTAAAGACAAGAAAGGTATTCCTTGCCCTATCAGCATTCAATGGCCAGATGATCAATCTAGAATTAAAGTTGTAATTAAATCCTCTGGTGTAGCCACAGAAAGCGGCAATGGTAATAATGATTATAATTATTTTGAGGTAACTGATCCTACAGGTGATAATGGTGAAGCATATGCTTATCTAGAGGATCTTATTTCAAATCCAGGAGATATCGAAGATTCATATGATGATCTAAATGAACAAGCTCAAGAAGTTGTTACAGGCGCGCCATATAGACCTATATTCATGTCCACTAATGCAATTACTTTATCTCATAAAGTTCAATTGATTCTGAGATTCTTCGGTGAACCAGAGGAAATCCATGATAATTATGATTTTGTTCATTGCACTAATTATTGGACTTCTTGGGATAACAAACTAGTATTAAAACAAGAAGCTCTTGAAGCTCTATTAGCTAGAGAATTACGCTACGTAGGTTCTAAATACCCATTATGCTCACTCTTTCGTTTACGTAAATTTATTAAACGAGGGTGGACTATTAATGCAGGGCAAATCCTTAAAATTACCATGCAATTAAACGACATGAATTTGAGCGATAAAGAAACATTAGAAGATCAATTAACTGGCGTTGATAGTGCGTATTTCACACAGGTTATAAATAATATTAAATATGACGATGATAATAAAATTGAAACATCATATTTAATCGAATTAATAGATCGGATATTTTGATGGTAAGAGATGATATAGATAAAATATATTCATCTGATCCATTCTACGATTTATTTTATGGTGGATATATAAGAGCAGATTTAGCTAAACCTGAATATCGAGATGAACTTCAAAAAAGCATAGATATGGTTTTAGAATTCATAGAAGAATTAGAAAAAGAGGGTCACCTAGAGAGTGACAGTTAAAGGAGAATATGTTGAAAATTTCAAATAATTTATTAAGAGGTAAACGTGTCGAACATGTAGATACTTCTAAAAAAAGTCGCGGTACCAATACTAAGAAATTTATTGTAGTTCACTACACAGCTGGAACTAGCTATAAAAGTGATGTTCGTGTACTTTCATCTGCTAAGGCGCAAGTGTCATGCCATTTGGTAGTAGGACCATCGGGAAAAATTACTCAAGTAGGCGATTTTGATGATGTACTATGGCATGCAGGTAAATCAAAATGGCGCGGTTTACACGGATTAAACAGACATTCTATTGGAATTGAAGTTACCTGTCCAGGCCCTGTTGAATATGTGGGTAAAGATTCGTCAAATCGGAGAATTTTTAAAACTTGGTCAGGCCATAAATTAGTTGAAGGTGTATCACCCTGGGGTTTTGTTAAGAAACAACATCGAAATGGCGGTCGCACTAAGTGGTGGGCTACATTTACACTAAAACAAAATGAAGTATTAGCAGAACTTATTCCTCTTATTGTTGATATGTATGGTGTAACAGAAGTAGTTGGCCATGATGATATTGCGCCTACTCGTAAACAAGATCCTGGTCCTTCAATGTCCAGATCATTATGGTCTCTTATTGAGGGCAGAAATGAGGATGGTCAAACAATCGAAAGCAGTGCTGTTGGTTCTATTAATAATAGAGCTTATATAGTCACAACACCCGACAATTCAAATTTAAATACTAGAGATGCTCCGAATGGCAAAATTATTGGTTCATTGCCTAATGGCACACCAGTTGATCATATCGGAGTTAAGGATAAGTGGATTAAAGTAAAATCTCCAGCAGGCTATAAGGGTTGGGTTTACGGCAAATATTTAAAACGTGTTTAACCAATATAATTTCTATAGATGGTATTGCACATTTCCTGCAATTGACCGTTTGAAGAAGTAACGAAACCTCTATCACTATATGACGCCATTCCTTGAAGTATTTTAGTTAAAGTTCTTCTTTGATTTTGCGTCATATAAAACCCACCTGCTTCATATTGGTTTACTGCATATTGACCTTTGTCATCACCACCCTGTATAATTATGGACGATGACTTAGGGCCATATATGTCACCAATAAAATCAATATAAGTTCCTGATAAAGATACCTTTTCATTAGGTTTTGTATTTGAAAAACTTATATTCATAGTTTCAAATGCGCCATATTCTTGTAATGTCATTAAATTATCCTTTTTAAATATTTATTGTACAAGAAGTTTATTGTATGTTATAATTAAACTATCAAAAATAAAGGATATATTATGAGCGTACTTGATAATGGAACATTTGATATCATTGAAAAAGATGTTATTGAAACAATGGAATTATATGGTTGGGATACTTGTTGGATTGAGGCCAAAATTTTGTTTTTTAGGAGAGATGTAGAAATTTTTGCTAATATCTATGAGTTAACCACTAATTGGCTTTTAATTCAAATGCTCACTCATTATATGGATAAAGGTCTAGAAAAATATTCACACGAACTTATGTGGAACATTATTAAACAAAAGAAGGAAGTGTTATCTTATGATTGATTTTATTAGTAAATATCCGAATCTTGTAGAATTTTTTGGTTTTTATGGCCTTGTTATTTTGGAGCAAATCGTATGAAAAAAGTTAATTTTGTAACTCCAGGAAATCATATTCATCTTGTAGAGGGTAGTGAAACAATTTTCTACAAAATTTTACAGAAAAAGGAATTTGAGATGACATTAGAAAAAGTCTACTCATATCCAACAAAAAGGGAAATGTATGAAAACACTATTGGTTGATATTGATGGAGTTTTATTAGATTGGGTGGGGGGTTTTACTAAATGGTATGAAAAAAATCTCCACCCAAATGATGTTAAAATAGATTTTCATCATGCTAATGTTAAAGATGATTCGTATTGTCTTGCTGAAAGATATGGAATTGATAAAGAACTCATCTATTATTACATAAATCAATTTAATCGTAGTGGCGCTTTTGGTTCATTGGAGTCATATGATGGGTTGAGCGGCAAACTTAGAAATTTGTCGTGGGGAAAAGGATGGCAAATTTATCCTGTTTCATCATATTTGATCGACGATGGGGATAGTAAATCAAATATGATTCAATTAAGAGAGCGTAATCTTAATAAAGATTTTCCAACATTTTATCATCATGTACCATTACTATTAGATAGTAGTAAATATAATTATTTAAAAGCTGTAAAAGAAACTTTATTGCCTAGCGATAGATTAGTATTCGTTGATGATAAACCTGCAAATGTATGGGATGGTATTGATCTAGGTATTGAAACCTATATGTTAAAGCAACCTTGGAACAAAAACCATGAATTAAATAAATCTCATGGTAAGACTTGGGAGGAAATATATGAAAATCTTATTTAAATGTTTAATCAACACACTTATTCTTGTTATGCTTTTTTCTATCATGGGTTATATTAAAAATATCGATGATAATGTGATTTCACTAAAAAAACAAATTTCTGATTATCAACTTATTAATTAAAGGCATTTATGATTACAAGAGAATTAGCTATTGAAGCATATGAAGCTACACAAAAACATGAAACTAAAGCAGGTGCTGCTAGAGAAATAGGCATAACTACTAAAACTTTAAATCGAAGAGTCGCAAGATATTATGCTGATCCGGAAGCTATCATTTATAAAAACGCTCAGGATAACAGAGTTCCATTTGAAGATGTGAAAATGGCATGGGTGAAAACAGATGAAGTTTCTATGTTATGGAAAAATAATTCACCAATTATGTCATATTTTGATATACGTGATTCATTAATCGAAGAAATGCAAAAATATGCGCCAAAATATGAAGATTTAGAATTAATTCCAAAAACACATAGAGAAAATAATCTTTTAGTTTTAGATGCAGCTGATATTCATATTGGTAAATTATCTAAAACTGATGAAACAGGTTATGAATATAATATACAACTTGCGGTTGACAGAGTTGAAAGTGGGATTAATGATCTTATTAACAGAGCAAACTATGCTTTCAACCCAGAAAAAACTGTGTTTGTTATAGGCAATGATGTGTTACATATTGATCGTCCTCACAGAACTACTACAGCAGGAACTCCACAGGACACTGATGGCCAGTGGTGGGAAATGTATATGGCTGCTAAAATGTGTTATATCAAATGTATTGAAAAATTAACTCAATTAGGCCCTGTGCATGTTGTATTTTGCCCATCTAATCATGATTATACATCTGGTTATATGTTGGCAGATTCAATTTCTTCATGGTTTCATAATGTTAAAAATGTATCATTTGGCGAAGATAATAAAAACATTTCGATTGCTCATAGAAAATATATTGTATATGGTAATAACCTGATTGGTTTTACTCATGGTGATGGAGCAAAAGAAAAAGATTTAGCAAATCTTATGCAATATGAAGCACGAGAAGCATGGGGTAAAACCAAATATGCTTATATTTACACACATCATACTCATCACAAGCACAAGAAAAATAATAATCAACTGGTTGAAAAAGATTACACTGGAATTACTGTTTTATCACCATCCAGAGACCATAATCCAGAACATAACGTATATATTGAAACTGTAAGAAGTCCATCACCACCCGATGGCTGGCACAGCCGTAACGGCTACGTGAACCAAACGGCTATTGAGGCTTTTATTCACAATGAAATCGATGGCCAGATTGGTAGATTGACACATTATTATTAAATGATACATCAAGAAAGATTTAATAAAAAATTATTGGAAGCATGTGAAAAGTTTGAAAAAACGAGTGAAAAATGGACAGAAGAAGAAAGCCTTAAATGGTTAATAGAAAATAAATTTTTAAGAGAGAAAAATGAAATATAGAAAAAAACCTATTGTAATTGAAGCATGCCAAATCACAATCACAAATTTCGATAAACCATCATGGTGGCCAAATTGGCTTCAAAGCGCTCTATATGAATCTAATATTAAGTATAATGATAAAACACTTCTTATTACTACCACAGAAGGTGTTCTTCAAGCTGCTCTTGGTGATTATATCATTCAGGGTATTCAGGGTGAATTATATCCATGTAAACCTGATATTTTTGAAGCCACATATGAAATTGTAAAATGATTATCACTGGTATCGGAGCTAGAGATACTCCGCTTGAAACACTAAATGTAATTAAGCGTATCAGTAAAACATTTTACAAAAATGGATGGTTATTAAGATCTGGCGGTGCCATAGGTTGTGATGGCGCATTTGAATCTCAATTTATTTCAAATAAAGAAATATTTCTGCCATGGGATAATTTTAATGGCAGAAATATTGATAATAAAGAATATTTCCTATATACAAACGAAACTACTAAAATAATAAAAGATATACACCCTAAATGGAATCAATTAGGGTATAGAGCTAAATGCTTCCATAAGAGAAATGTGCATCAAGTTCTAGGTTTAGACTTAAAAACCCCGTCTAACATTTTGGTGTGTTATACTAAGGGCGGACAAATTAAGGGCGGAACAGCAACAGCAATAAAACTTGCCAAGAAACATAATATTCCAGTTTATAATCTCTACCATGATTTAGAAGATAAATTAACAAAATTAGCTCAATTAGGTGACATAGATATCTTATAAATATCATATGTGGTATTATAAAAACAAAGAATTTAAAGAAGTAGACATTCCCGAAAACACTACTGGATTTGTGTATAGAATTACAAACAAATCCAATGGCATGATGTATATAGGGAAAAAGATTTTCTTTAATATTAGGAAACGCAAACCTCTTAAAGGTAAAAAGAGGCGCAGAATTGATTTTGTTAAATCTGATTGGGAATCATATTATGGATCTAATGAGGTTTTAAAAGAAGAAGTCAGCAATACAGAAAATATAGAAAATTATTATAGAGAAATTTTGTATTTATGCAGAAATAAAACAGAAATGTCTTATATTGAAACAAAATTGTTATTTGAGAACGATGTCCTTCTAAAAGACGAATATTATAATGCTTGGATAACATGCCGAATTACAAAGAGAGGTTTAAATGAAATTCAAATTTCTTCTGAATGATGAAGGTTTCAATATTATAGAAGGAGAATGTCCTACATGTAGTGTAGAAAATTCTTTGATTATTATGAAAGAGCGTGAAATAAGAAAAGATCGTATAAAAATGACAATAAAATGCATTTTATGCGGAGGAAAATATCAAATGATGACAGAATTGGAGAATGCATGATTGTATTATATGGAAAGACTGATTGTAATTATTGTGATCTGGCGAAACAATATTTAGAAAGTAGAAATATTACATTTCAATATGTAACAACAACACCAGATATCGTTCAAATGTTACATGAAAATTTCAGCCCATCCATTAAAACTGTACCCGTTGTGGTGGTTGATGGCGCCTGGATCGGTGGATATTCGGAATTAATGAGCTATATTAATGAAAATTATACTATTGAGGGCAATAAAACAATGCAAATTTTAAAAGGTTAATGGATATAATAATGGCATTAATTATTGGTGCTATATCACTATTCATAATTATAACACTAAGCGAAACTTAAGGAAAAACACATGGAAATAACACGCGAAGAACTATTAAAACATCTGAAAACATCTAAAACTGGTGTAGAAATTACGTTTGAAAAGGCTGATGGAACCAAAAGAGTTATGCAAGCTACTCTTAATGTTGATTTACTTCCTAAAAGAGAAGAAGAAACTACAAAAAAAGCTACAAAGAAGAAGCCTCGCGCCGAAAATTCAGATCTTGTAGTAGTCTATGACATGGAAAAATCTGGATGGCGGTCGTTTAAAATGCAATCTCTGGTTAAAGTTTCTGTTATGTGGCCAGATGCGAATACATTAATTGAGTACTTAGAAAAATGACACAAATTCTTAATGGCGAAATAATCTATAATGAAAATTCTGTTAATGCGAATGGCGGAACTGAACTTATGGCTCGTAGAATGGCCAAGGATATTAATCCTGACCTTCTAAAAGAATGGCAAATTATTCATTCAAGAATTCCAAATAAGTTGGAAGATGATAAAAAAATCATGTTAGTTTGCCATGATTTAGCACGAGATCCAATGTATCAGGGATTATATGATGAAGAATATATAGAGAAGTTCGATCTCTTTGTATTCGTTTCTAATTGGCAGAAAGATAATTTTCTTCAAACATATAAAATTCCTTATAATAAATGTGCAGTTGTTCCTAATTATATAGAGCCATTTCCTACTAGAAGTAATTTTTATGATGGTGGCATTATTAAATTAATTTATCACACAACTCCACACCGTGGATTAGAATTATTAATTCCTGCATTTCAGGCTATAGAAAAACAAATTCCTAATATAGAATTAGATGTGTATTCTTCCTTTAAAGCATATGGTTGGGAATCGCGTGACGAACAATATAGAACATTAATAGAAGTTTGCGAAGATCATGAAAAAATAAACTATCACGGATTTCAATCTAATGATGTTGTTAGAGAAGCATTAATGAAATCACATATTTTTGCATATCCTAACATATGGCCAGAAACTTCTTGCTTGGCATTAATAGAAGCTATAGCTTCAGGTAATATTGTCGTAGCACCTAACCATGCTGCAATTCCTGAAACAGCACAGAATTTAGCTACTCTATATCAATTTAATGACAATAAACAAGAACATTTTGAAGTGTTTGCTCAAAATCTATTTGATGTTGTTGGTTATGTCAATTCGCCTGAAATGAGAGATTATTTAGATGTAGAAGTAAGACATAAACAAATTCATATGGATGGTTTTACAACTGAATTTATTGTGCAGCGCTGGGAAAAATTATTAAAGGCACACTTATGAATAAAGAATATTTTATGGAAGAATGTAATAAAATTCTCATTGAATTTAAGGACGAAAAATTTGATAAGAACATAATGAAGAAAATGATTGATAGATTATACCATATTCTTAAAGAGAATAATTTAGTAGGATGGGATATTGTTTGTGACGAACAATTGAATTCTAAGAAAAATATAGATGATGGTGTATTCAATATTGGTATCAATCCTAAGGGCAAAGAAATTGGCTATATTATAACTATTGGAAAATAATAGTGTACATTTTCGGTAATTTGATTATATTAAATATAGAAACATTATGGAGAAATTATCATGGCTAAACGTCCTTCATTAATATCAAAAAATAAAAAGAAACCACGTGCATCAAAATTACAACAAAATTTTTTAGATAAAAAATGTATGGGTGATGAACCCGTTATTTCTACATCCCCTACAAATCTTGAAATGATTAAGCTTTTGAACTGGTATAATTATATGTCAGGTCCAAAAGATTCTTTAGAATATCTTATGGATTATTTGCAGGAAACTAACTTGGATCATTTCAATCACATTTCTAAATTAGGTATTACGCATCCTAAACGTACAATGTGCCATATCGCTCGTATCATTTCAAACGGCGGTAAATTGAATACAAAATATAAAAAACCACTGAATGCTTATATTGATAGTTTGGTAGCAATCGAAATCCCTAAAAGGGAATTAGTTGAAAAAGTCGTTTCTGTTAAAGAAACTAAGGGTGATATTACGATCAGTGATTTCGAAGAAGCCCTTGATAATTATGAAGAAGAGTTTTCACCCTATGATTACATGGTGAAAAATGATGTGCCAAGAACTTTTTGTGAAAAAATTACCACTTATTATAAACCTATTTTAGACGAATTGAAATTGGTCATTCTTGGAAAAGATAAAGACCTTCGTGAAGGCTATTCCGTTTATACAGCAAAACAAATTCGATCTATGAAAACATTTATTGAAACTATCATCGAACACGTAAACCGATATAAAGACAATAAATCAGCTCAACGCAAAACACGGGTTAAGAAAACAAAAACTTCCTCAGATATTTTGAAATTCTTCAAATATATGGAAACATTTTCTGATTTACAACTTCAGAGTATTGATCCTACGAAAATTCTAGACTCTACAGAGTTGTATACCTATAATACGAAATATGGTACATTAACCAGATATGTGGCTGAGGAAGGTAAAAAACTTTCTGTTAATAGAACAGCACTAACTAACTTCGATATGAAATTATCAGAGGCCAAAAAAGTTGGTAGAAAAGCCAAAGAATGTATTGAAGCAGTTCTTAGCGGCACTAAAGCGAAGAAAAAGAAAGTGTTTGATTTAGTCAATACTAACTTCATCGAGCCATCAAATAGAATAAATAGTAATATAGTGCTATTGATTACCATAAAGTAATTAGGAATAATATGGAAAATATTTTAGAATTTAAGCCTAAGACAACAGTACCAGATATAGTTAATGTTAAGAGCAAATTTGTATATGATTCAACTGAATTTATTTTTGAACATGTTACTAATATGATATTTGCTACTGGTGTAATTGAAGTGAATAATGAAAATAGAGTTAATGAAAAAGATTTTATGTTACTCTATGAATCAGTTAAATCAATCTTAGATAGATATTATGGCATGGAAAATGCATTACATAAAATGGCAGATACTCTATTTTCAGATGATGACGTTGAACAATTTGAATTTAATTTTATGGATACAGAATGATATTAGTTGATTATAGCCAAATAGGTATGGCTGCATATTTCGCAGCTGCAGGTAAAAATAGTGATTTAGATTTAGAGTATTTTAGATATATTGTATTAAACTCTCTAAGAGCTATCAATGTAAAATTCAGAAAAAAATATGGTGATATTGTTATATGCTGTGATGGAACAAATTCATGGCGTAAAGACATGTTTCAATATTATAAGGGCAAACGCAGAAAAGATCGAGCTAAGGATAAAATTCTATGGCGCACTATATTTGAATATATGGGTGTGGTTAAAGAAGAACTGAAAAACGATTTTCATTGGACTGTTATTGATATCCCTAAAATTGAAGGTGATGACGTGATTGCAACTCTTGCCTTCAATAATATTAAAGATTACCATATGGTTGTGTCCTCCGATAAGGATTTCATACAGCTTCAGTGCTACTCAGATAAGATACAGCAATATAACAATAAAGATAATAAACATGTCATACATAATAATCCCAAAGAATATCTCTTTGAGCATATTATGAGAGGCGATAGCGCTGATGGTATTCCTAATATTTTATCAGACGACGATACATTTATGGTAGAAGGCAAAAGACAGAAAGTTATTAGTGCCAAGAAAATGGCTACATGGAAAGAAATGTTCATTATCGATATTTTAGATGATGAGGATGAAAACATCAAAAAAGAACTAATCAAAAAATACAATAGAAATAAAAAACTTATCGATTTAAGGCATATTCCTGATGAATATATCGAGATGATATTATCAGAATTTTCTACAACACATGGTAGAGAGTATAAATCTCTGAGAAAATATTTTATGGATATTGGGTTAACACAATTAATAGAAAAAATGAAGGATTTTAAATGATTGATTATAGAAAAAAGACTATTGCAGCTGTATTATTAGAAGTGAATAGCATTAAGAAAAAGGCTGAAAAAATTGAAGCACTTAGAATTTTATGCATGCAGAATAATGCTGTAGCAAAAGTTATTCAGTGGACGTATCATCCAGATATAGTATTTGATTTGCCAGAAGGTGATGTTCCAGAATCGCTATGGAATGCTACAAATCATGGTGAACAAGGTCCTTTTTATCGCCTCATTAATAAGAACGAAATCAAAAATCTTACAACAAATTCTATTGTGCCATCAAAGAAAAAAGAAACAATTTTCATTAGCATGCTGGAAAATGTTGCTGCTGATGATGCTAAATTAATGATTGGTATAAAAAATAAAATCTTGCCATATAAAACACTAAACAAAAAATTCTGTATGGAAGCATTACCAGAATTACTACCAGAGAAGAATGATGAAAAATAAAAAGACACATACCTCCGACGACTATAAAGAAAAACAAGATCGTAAAAATAAAGATTTAAAGCGTCAGAGTAACAGAAAAAGAAAACATATGGAAAAGTTTAAGACTTTTGCGAGAGATAATTAATGGTTAAATACACTTTTAGAGATAATGACACTAATACAGAGTTTGACGTAGAAATCCCCATGACTCAAAGAAAGGAATATTTATCGAAAAATCCTAACCTATCCCAAGTACTCAGTAAAAGCAATATTGTTTCAGGCGTTGGTGGAATTAAAGTTGATGATGGATTTAAGGATATTTTGCGCACTATGAAGAAAAACAACCCTGGAAGCACTATAGAAACATAACATTTATTATGGTAAAGTGACAAACAAGGAAACTTTATCCAATGCAAACTAATACATTAAATAGAAAAAAGTCAAAGAGAAAAATCAAAAACATAAAAGCACAATCAAAAATGGATATTAAATATATTGATGCCAAAACAGATAATCAATCTCGTATTATGGAATCATTTGAAGACAATGAACTTACAGTAGTTCATGGATATCCAGGAACTGGTAAAACTTTTATCGCTCTTTATATGGCTCTTACTGAATTAGATATTAGTGATTATGATAAAATTTATATAGTGAGATCCTCTGTTTCTACAAGAGAAATCGGTTTTCAACCAGGTAAAACAGATGAAAAAATGCAGGTACATGAAGGCCCATATCCAGCGATTGTTGCTGAATTATATGGGCGTGGCGATGCATATTCCATATTGAAACAAAAGGATTTGATCGAATTCATGTCTACTAGTTTTGCCAGAGGCACTACATTTAATAATGCAATAGTAATTATAGACGAATTTCAGAATATGGATTTCAATGAACTCTCTACCATGATTACGAGATTTGGAAAAAACTGTAAAATGATTCTTACTGGCGATACAGGCCAAGATGATTTAACTTCTGAACGGTACAATGAAGAATCAGGTGCTAGAAAAATTATGGACATTTTGGAAACAATGGATGACTCTACCGTAGGATTTGTTGAAATGGGCATAGAGGATATTGTCAGATCAGGATTCGTGAAGGAATTCATTATAGCCAAATACGCATAAACAGTGTACATAGCTCCATAATTTGATTATATTGATTTGTACGCAATATTATGGAGTTATGTATGGAATTAAAAGTTGGTGATAAAATCACTTATATGTATGATAATAACGAATTAGGCGAAGGATTTATATGCCATCAAGGTGATATTGATTTCGGCGAAGAAAAACATTATAGGTGGTTCAATAAAGACGGTGATATTGATTATATTGATTTGAATGACCTAGATGATGTCAGGAGAATTAAAATACTCGGTAATATATTCACTTAAACAATCATAATCTGCACTGAGAGCATACATCCAGTACGCTCTCAGTGTTGTATAAAATGGAAATTTATTATGCTACCTATACCATCAAAACATCAGCTTCGTACAGCAGCGACATATTATATAAACGAAAAGCATCCTGTTGAATTGAAACATTTACGGGGATATTTTTTAGCTATCGAATATCAAATTCCAGAGAAAGAATTCGCTTATTTTCAACATTGGTTGAGGTTATATAAGATGCCATCAACAAGAACTCATTTTAAGGGCTTATTGCTCTATAATTGGTGTTTAGATCGTACACCGAAAACTCGCAAAATTTGTCGCAAAAATATTAAGAAAGACAAATTAAAACGACCTTTTAAATTTTAGTTGTGTACATTAGTTGATAATTTGATTATATTATCTTTAGAAACAAATGGAGATATATATCATGAATAAATTAACTATCGAAGGTGGCGATTATTCAGAATTAGAATATTATATTGATGATATTTCAATTTTTCCAAGTGAAATTTTGTCACTCGATATTCTAATCGATGGAAAAATTTCAAATTTCAGGACATGTGTTGCGAGACAAATCACAGTTGATTATGATATGTATGGTCAGTCTCATGAAATAAACAAAGATTGTTTATATATTGTTTATCAAATTGATGATGAAGATATAACAATTAATTTGGTAGATGACAAAAACTTCTTAAATAAAATTGTTAAAGTTATAAGGAAATAGTATGATAAAATTTCAGAATTTGTCGCAAAAATATTAAGAAAGACAAATTAAAACGACCTTTTAAATTTTAGTTGTGTACATTAGTTGATAATTTGATTATATTATCTTTAGAAACAAATGGAGATATATATCATGAATAAGATCGAAAAAGTAGTTCTTCCACTTAAGGCTGATGCTGTAGAGCGTGCCACACAACGGGCAACTGCCATTTGTGATAAAGTTCACAAGCATCTCTTAGAAAACGATATGGATATTACAAAAGCTCTTCCTAGAATTGATGCTTATAATGATAGCTATGATGTTTATCGTGATAAACAAGCTAAAAAGAATCTATATATGAGTTTAGTGTCATATGATAAACATGATATGACAGACAAAATTGTTATTATGAATGATATGAAAATTCTTAAATTCATCCAAAAGGCCAGAGAAAATGCTGCTTTTACATATGATAAGTTTGTCAACAAATTAAACCTTAAAATTGGACCAGTTTCTGAAGCAAAACTTCAGGGAAATCATGTTTGGGATGAATCATTTCTTACTGTAAAAATCGTAGATGGCGCAGAAGAAATTTGGAAAACGAAAATGATTCTGAATGTTTCAAAGCTTGGATTAATTTTCAATCAATTTCCCACACGAAAAATGAAAAATTAAGTGTACATTCATTGAAAATTTGATTATATTGAATATAGAAAATGGAGATATATTATGCTTAAAGTGAAAAATAACTGGGGTAATTTGGAATATTTTGTTAATGATAAAGAAGTTTCCCGCGGCAAGTTTCTTCCGTAACACTGGATTATGATGATCATTTCATTAAACATTGGGTAAGAGTAGTAGAAAGAGATGTAGAAATCAGTGATATGGGGAACAATTCAACTGTAACACAAAATCGTTTATGCATTAAATCCACAATAGGTGATGTACCTATTTTAATTGATTTGGTTGATTATCCTAAATTAATGAGAAAAATTGTTAAAATTGAATTAAAATAAGTGTACATCGCTAGATAATAAAAACTTCTTAAATAAAATTGTTAAAGTTATAAGGAAATAGTATGATAAAATTTCAGAAAATTGAACAGTTTAAGAATACCGTGCGTGCAGTGTGTGACTACGTATATTATAAAAATGSACCTCGAGATGAAGATGGAAAAGTTATCGAAGGACATCCCATCGCTTGGGAATTGCCTACTTTAACATTCACTGGTAAGGTAAAATTACATGGCACGAATTCATCCTGGGTTTATAATATTGAAAGTGATAAATTATCTTTCCAATCACGAAATCGTGTTTTAACTGTTGAAAAAGATAATGCTGGATTTGCCCTTTGGTTTTCTTCACAAGAAGAAAAAATCAAAGCATATATGAAAACACTAGCCAATTTAACTGAACGAACTGGTGATATTATTGTGTATGGTGAATGGGCTGGTCCAGGAATTCAAAAAGGAGTTGGAATTTCAGAAATTCCAAGAAAATCATTCTTTATTTTTGAAATTATTTGGAAAGATGGAGATAATATTCTGTATATGGGTAATGGTAAAAATGATTTTAAAGACGTGGATGATACATATTTAATTTTAGATGATTACACTATTACAATTGATTTCAATAAACCTCAACTAGCTCAACAGCAACTCATTGATTTTACTAATCAAGTTGAGGAAGAATGTCCTATTGCTAAGAAATTAGGTGTTATAGGCATCGGCGAAGGAATTGTATGGAGTCATTATATTGATACTGATACTGTTCTTCGTTTCAAGGTGAAGGGCGAGAAACACAGTGTTTCTAAAGTGAAAACACTTGCTCCTATTGATATTGAAAAATATAATAGAGTCTCAGAGTTTGTTGATAACAACATAACTGAACAGCGTCTTCAACAAGGCATTGATTATCTTAACGAAATGGAACATGAAATTTCTATGAAATCTACAGGCCATTTTGTAAAATGGGTAACCTCTGATGTTTTCACAGAAGAAATGGATACGATTGTTGAGAACCAATTAGATTCTAAAATGATTGGTAAAGAATGTTCTAACCAAGCACGAAAATGGTTTATGGAACAATGTTCAAAAATTTGAAAAGGAATATAAAATGAAAAAATACATTAGTCTAAATGATCTTAAACAGAATATTTTTCGAGGTCCATTAACCAATGATTGCATTTTCTATTATGCAATGTTACAAAAAATTACTGAAAATGCAGATGCTACATTAAAGGATTGGCGCGAACTTTATAATAAACTTTCTAATGAAATCGTTAAATTTAAAAATAAAGGAAGTTCGCCTCAAAACGAACAAATTCTTACATATCTTCAAAAAATTGCAGGTACTATGATGCATATTAGAGATATTATTAAAGATAAAACTAGAATTAAAGTGGGCGATTGGATTACTACAAAATATTGGAGTGCATATTACGAAGTAATATTTATAAATAGAAAAAACGATTGTGTTGTTATATTATCTGGTCCGCGAGAAATTACTATATCTTTGTCATCCTACATTTGGTATAAAAAAATTACAATAACTACAGAAAAAAAGGTGAAAGTGACATGAAAAATTGTATTAGCATTAATGATTTAAAAATGAATCGATACAACGGCCCATTATCCAGCGAATGTATGTATTTCTATGAATGCTTACAGGAACTTTTATTAAATGAATCATCTTCATTATATCATTGGTCATCGGATTATGCAATACTGACCAAAAATATTTTGTCATATAAGAAAAACCCATCAACCGCAAAGAATGACCAAATTCTTTCTTTTCTTAAGAAAATTGCCACAACAATGATGTATATGCGTGACATTATTTGTGATCGAAATAAAGCAAAAAATACACCAGTTTCTAATAATATTGGTGCTGGTGATTTTATCACAAAAGTCGGATGGGAGTGTATTTATCTTGTTGAAAGTGTATTTCCCGGTAAAAATACACTTGTAATTCGAGATCATTTCGGTAATTTAAGTGACCATTGTTATGATGATGAATGGCTTATTGCAGAATTTCGGAGCGCATCATGAATAAACCTAAAATGAACAACGAAGAGTGGTTAGTAAATGCGTTAAAAAATTTAGAAAATATTTCTTATTATTTGAAACGTAAATTTATTGAAGAAGGGTATGTGTTAATCCGTGAAATTAAATTAGAATCTCGTGGACGCCCGAGAAAAGAATATTTCCTATCTGAAAAAGGTTTAAATGCAAGTAAAGGATAAATATAATGGTAGTGATTACATATTCAAAACCAGGGAAAGAAATAAAAGAAGCACAATTCGACGGTGTAAATGAAGCAGATGAATGGATCGCTTTGTTCAGATTATTCGATAATGATTATACATTTGAAAGGAAAGAAAATGCAAAAAGATTATAAGTTTATAGCTATATCACGCTCAGATGGTAGATATATTAAAGCTATGAAAAAGAAACAATTTGAAAGTTTGTTAAGAAAATCATTAGCAAATAACCCAAACCTTGAGTTTGTAACATATAAGAAATCTAAAGTTGCAACAAGCAAAAAACCAGAAATCGTATGGGAGTAATATTATGAATGGACCATTAGTAAATGGCACTAAAGTAATCTGTACAACAAATGAATATCGTTGGTTAGAGAAAGATAAAACATATACTGTGCGTGGTTATCGAATTTCTAACGGCGGCAATTACAATTATAAAATTTGTGCATCGGAAGGTGCTGTTTTACATTATTGGTGTGGCAACTTTGAACTAGTTACACCTGTAGTGCCAGAAAAAAATAAGAAATTTACATATATACTTTTATGCGAAAATAGTGTAGTATGTAGAAGCAATGATATGAAAAAAATCGAGAAACATATTTCTGATTCTTTAAATTTAAATGCAAATCTTGAATTCGATTTATATAAAAAGAAAAAATCTGCCCGTGGCGAATTGCCAGCAATTATTTGGGAATAAATATATCATAAAGGAGAAAATATGAATTTTTTAAAACGATGGCGAAATTATCGCCGAACTGTTAAAGAATTAAGTAATTTAACAGACAAAGATTTAAACGACATTGGCATTACACGTGGTGAAATTCATCACATTGCCAAAACTAGTAAATAGGAGTTGCATGTCAAACAACGAAAATGAATCTGTAAAAGTCCTGCGGGAATGTATAGACCTTCAAATCAGAAAAGGTCAGGATTATCAAAATCCTAATTCTCAAGTAAAACAAGCGATGTATTATCCTCGCGGGATTTCATCCATACATGATGTAGTAAATGCGAAAAAACTTAGAATTGATTCACTCTTAGAATCGACGGCTAATACTAATTTCGAAAGCTTAGAGGATTCTTATAAAGATTTAATCAATTATGCCTCATTTGCTGTCTCATGGTTAAGAGGCGAAATTGATGGTCAGGATAAAACAAAGGACATGTACAATAAATAATGGAGATATTATGAACATTTTAGAAATTAGAAATACGTTACGGGATAAATACGTAGCAAATGATTTCGTAACCGACAAAACAGGCGAAAAAACTATCGAAATCTTAGGAGCATCTTTCCTAGCAGATGAAGAAGCTATTTTCGGCGAAATCAATAAGGAATATATTAAAGAAGAACTTGAATGGTATCACAGCCTTTCAACTAATATCAATGACATTCGAGCTGGCGAACCGCCCGCTGCATGGAAATATGCTGCTGATAAATATGGCAATATCAATTCAAATTATGGTAAGCTTATTTTTACCCCTATTTATTTTGATCAATATGCCAATGCTATGTATGAGCTACAAATTAATCCAAATTCTAGACGTGCTATTATGATTTATAATCGTCCTTCGATGTGGGAAGAATACAAAGAAAATGGTAAATCTGATTTTATTTGCACTAATGCAGTATCATTTTACATTCGAGATAATAAAGTTCATTGTGTTGTACAAATGCGCTCAAATGATGTATATCTGGGATATAGGAATGATCGTGCGTGGCATTTACATATATTAAAAATGATGGCAAATGATTTAAATTTAGAAGTAGGTGATATTTATTGGCAAGTTCAAAATCTTCATATCTACGAAAAACATTTTAAATTCATAAAACCTCATACTGAATATGATGCAAAATTAGAAAATTGGGTTTTAGTGGAAACTCCTAACGATTCATATCTTCTAGGCAATGTTTTTGATGATAAGAAAAATCGCTTTCCTAATGGATATTGCGTCCGAACTACTGATGTAGCATCCACAGATCCGATTGCGAAAGGTACAATAGTTAGAACTAAAAATAGTTCTTATTTGTTAGGAAATGAAGCGAAATGACACATGATAAGTGGGATATTAGATTTCTGGATTTAGCTAAACATATTTCTCTTTGGAGTAAAGATCCATCAACAAAAATTGGCGCTGTTATTGTAGACGACGAGCGCCATATTCTGTCAACAGGATATAATGGATTCCCTAAAGGAGTTCGTGATAAACCTCAAAGACTTGAGAATAGAGAAGAGAAATATAAATTTGTAGTTCATGCAGAGATGAATTGTATTTATAATGCATCTTTACACGGAATTTCTTTAAAAAATTCGACTTTATACATTCATGGATTACCTGCCTGCCATGAATGCGCTAAAGGTATTATTCAAGCTGGTATTAAAAGAGTTGTGATGTCAACTTTAAATGATAACATTTCTGAAAAGTGGGCAGATTCTTATGCTATTTCAGCAACAATGTTTAGAGAAGCTGATGTAAGAATTTCATTCATATAAGGAGAAAGCTATGGGTTGTTGGTCAATGAGAGAATATGAGGATAAAGATGCAAATGGGAAGTGTGATGAGTGCGAATCATTAACTGTTGATGGTGAGGCTATTGAGATATGTACCTATTCACCAGTACTATGTGAAAAATGTGGCTGGAGTCCATGTGACAATTCTTGTTAAAATAAGTGTACACTCGCTGGAATTTTGATTATATTAAATTTAGAAAATGGAGATATTATGAAACAATGGTTAGTAATTTACCTTAATGGAAAATTAAAACTTTCTTATGTAGGAATTTATAATGATAATAAATCATTAGAAAATTCGTGTTCTATGAAAACTAACATCAGTAGAGCTAAATATTGTCATAAAAAAATGATTGAAACTCCTAATGGAAACAATAGTGGTCTTAAATCTGGTTTTATGATGGCCTTAATTAATACAAATTATGGAGGGTGGGATTATACTATTTTACCAGAACCATTAGAAAATGCTTTCGCTGCTGCTGAATTTAAAGCAGAAATGATAGAGATTTTAAAGGGTTTTGGATATACATTTGTTGGTTCTGATCGATTCTTTGTTAAAGGTTCTATTAAAGAATTTGGCGGAAATGCTTCTTGGACTAAAAAATGGAATATCGAAGCAATGACTCAAGCAAAAATCAGAGAAAAAATCGAATTTATAGTGAAATCCATGCCAGATAATGTGCCAAATCGCATATATTCTGAAGCTTATATGTGTACAATCATACCAGATGGTGTTAAGATAAGAACTAATTATGGTGATTATCAAATCAATGATTTAGTATCACTATATAAATTTGTTCGAAACTATATGGGGTATGACTTATGAAAATCGGCGACACTATTAAATCACCAACGAGCGCCATATTCACCGTTGAACATACATTTATTAAAAATAACCTTCTTTACGCAGTGTATTTTCACAATAGTCTCGGCATGCAAATTAATTCAATAGAGTATTTGAATAGCAACGGTTGGTTTAAAATTCATAAAAAATATCATGTTTTGATATGTGTATATAAAAATGGTGTCACGGAATTACGCGCATATGCGCCACCAAAAAATTGTTTAATATTTAAATCTGTTACAATGACAGAACAGGAAATATACGATTTTGATAAAGAAGCTGATATAGATAAGTTTGTAGAATGTTCATAATTATTGGTATGATTTTATTATATTTTTCATTAACAGTTAAGGAGTAGCATGGACTTTTATACATTTTTTCAAAGATATAAATCTGATTTATTAATTTCTGGATATGAGAATGGGAAAAAGGTCAATAAAGTTGTACCCCTAAAACCATATTTGTTTGCACCATCCAATAAGGGTGGCATATTTTCTTCTATGGAAGGAGAAAAAGTTAAAAAAATTGACTTTACTAACACATGGGAAGCCTCAAAATTCATTAAAGAATATGAGGATATTGAAAATTTTAACATTTATGGCTCTACATATTATGATTATGTACATATAAATGATGCTTTTCCTATTATAAAAAATGATAATACTAAATTACGTATCGGCAATTATGATATTGAAACAGATTCTGAGGGTGGTTTTGCTGACCTAGAAACTGCTAATAAAGAAATCACATCAATTTCATTAGGAGTTATGCATAAAAGAGATATTTATCTCCTGGGTGTAAAGGATTATGATCCAGAAAAATCCGAAATTCTTAAAAAAGAAATTCCTCATAAAAAAGTCAAATACATTAAATGTGAAAATGAAAAAGAACTTTTAGAGAAATTTATTGAAATTTGGGTGAAACTTAAATTTGATTGTATTTCTGGATGGTTTATTAATGGGTATGATAATCTATATACCATCAGGCGCATTAGACGCATCCTGGGTGATTCTTATGCTAATAAATTATCACCCTATGGCATGATTAAAGAACATAGCTACGAAAAATATGGTAAAACTAAAGAACAATACGAAATTGTAGGAATTCCTACGATCGATTATATTGAGGCATATGCTAAATTTTCTTTCAAAAATGTTGAATCCTACAAATTAGATTACATTTCTCATCTAGAACTTGATAAGAAAAAATTAGATTATTCTAAATATAAGACATTAGCGAGATTGTATAAAGAAAATCCTGCGCTTTTCTATGACTATAATATTATTGATATTGTACGTGTCGAAGAATTAGAACATAAATTGAAATTTATTGATCTAATGTTTTCTCTTGCATACTTCACTAAAACAAATGTTTTAGATGGTTTTGCCACAGTTAAGCCCTGTGACGTGGTTATTCATAATACTCTTATGAAGAAAAACATTGTAGTACCACATAATAAAAAATCAGAACAAAGCTATAGACAAATCGCGGGCGGATATGTAAAACACCCTAAACCAGGGTTTTACAAATATTTAATGAGTTTTGATCTCACAAGCCTATATCCATTTTTAATCATGTGTTTCAACATTTCACCCGACGTTTATATCGGTAAAATGGATCAATATGATAATTTGGGTACTGCAGATCAAATTATCCATGACAATATATTCGATCATTTGAGAGAAAAATTAGTAAAAGAAAACGTGTGCATAACACCAAAAGGTACTATATTTTCAAGAGAAAAGCAAGGCGTTTTTGCTGAAATTATGGAAGAGGGTTTCAATCTCAGAAAATCACAAAAAGATGAAATGCTTAAGTATAAGAAACTCAAGGAAAGTGCTCAGGGCTCTGATAAAGATAAATGGGCAGCACTTGCCACTGAGTATGGTAACAGACAATTAGCCACCAAAATTTTCTTAAATGCATTTTATGGCGGGCTTGCAAATCCATATTCCAGGTGGTTTAATTATGACATCGCCGAATCTATTACGATGTCAGGGCAATTGGTGACAAAATATATTGAAAATGAGATGAATACCTATTTCAATAAAATTCTTAAAACTAAAGATATAGACTATATCATCACGTCGGATACAGACAGTGTCGCTGGAGATTCATTAATATATGTAAACGATAAGAAAATAAAAATAGAAGATTATTATAATTCTTTAGAAAATAATTTTATTTTAAATGATACATTTAATGAGAATTATGTTAAAGAAGTTAGTGGCGACACTACGAAATGTTATATTGAAGGTATAAAAAACAAAAAAATAAATTATATCATGAAACATAAAGTTTCTAAAAAAATGTATAGAATTAAATGCAACGGCAATTTTGTAGATGTTACAGAAGATCATTCTGTTATCGTAAAAAATAAAAAAACTAAAAAAATAAGTAGCATAAAACCTAAAAATCTTAATCCTAACCTACATTCTATTATAAATATCAAAACTAAAAAAATAGACGAATTAATAACAGATGATTTTGAAGTAGAATATTTAGGAATAATTGAAAATTATGTTTATGATATAGAAGTTGAAGAAGCTCATAATTTTTTTGCTAATGATATTTTAGTTCATAATTCCTGCTATATTAATGCTACTACTTTAATTGAAAAAGTATTTCCAGATGATTCTGGTTCGCAGGAAGAAATTACCAATTTTCTTGAAAATTTTGCTAAAGAAGTTGAAAGCAAAGCTATTGATGTAGCATTAGCAAAATTATACAAAGCAACTAATATATATAAACCAAACCTTCATATGAAACTTGAAGCTATTGGACAAGGTGTTTGGCGAGCTACCAAAAATTATATTATGTCAGTGTGGAGCATGGAAGGTGTTAGATATAAAATTCCTGAAATTAAAATGCAGGGAATTGAGGCTGTAAAATCATCTACTCCTGAAATATGTAGAAATTATATCAAGGATTCACTAAAATTTATTGTGTCCCAGGACAGAAAAGGTCTAGTAGAACATATAAATAAATGTGAAGCAGAATTTTACGATATGCCATTTCATAAAGTAGCACTACCAAGAGGTGTCACTGAAATTGATAAATGGGTAGATGGTGATGGTAATTATGCTAAAGGAATACCATATCATGTTAGAGCTGCGTTAAATTATAACAAATTACTCAAAAAGAAAAACATGCAAAAAGAACATTTATTTATTGGACCTGGAGATAAGATGAGATTATCATATCTCACTATGCCAAATCCAACCAGACAGAATATTTTTGCGTGCCCTGATGAGCTTCCAGAAGAATTTGGTTTAGAGGAATACGTGGATTATCCTAAACAGTTCGAAAAAAGTTTTATGAAACCTATTACGAGCCTAGCTAATGCTGCTGGAATTAGTATGGATAACAAAGTAGAAATGGATCAATTTGAGGAATAAATATGAAAATTACTAATGAAGAAGATTTTGGTTTTTTCCACGAAACACAGGAATCAATAAAAAAAGATAATAGAGCAGAAAAACTCTACGAAGAGATTATTCCCTTTTTAAATAAGCTTAAGGGAAATGAGGGCACTGATACAATTAATTGGCCAAGTGAACAAAGAATAGAACAAATTGATAAATTTATTACAAAATTAGAAGGAATTTTAAATGAGTCTCATTAACGAATTATTAAAAGCAACAAGTTTAGACCATGCAGGTATTTTAAGCGAGTCAGAAATTTATAATACCAGAGAATTTTATCCAACCGCAATTCCAATGATGAATGTGGCGCTATCAGCAGATCCAATGGGCGGTGTCTCGTCGGGACTTACTGCATGGTGCGGCCCTTCGAGACATTTTAAATCTCTCTTTTGCTTAATTTCAGCGAAAGCATATTTAGATGCCCATGAAGATGGAATTTTAATTTTCTTTGATTCTGAATTTGGCACACCGCCTTCATATTTTGAAGCTGCGGGTATTGATCCTAAACGAGTTCTACATGTTCCTATTACAACATATGAAGATCTTAAATTCGATATTGCTAAAAAATTAGATATGATTAAACGAGGAGACAAGGTTTTTATTATCATCGATTCTTTGGGTAATTTAGCCTCTAAGAAAGAAGCTGCCGATGCTTTAAAAGAAAATTCTGCCGCAGATATGACACGCGCGAAGGAAAATAAATCATTATTTCGTATTGTTACACCACATTTGCGCTTGAAAAATATTTCTATGCACGTTGTTCAACATACCTACGATACTATGGAAATGTATTCCAGAAAAGTTGTTTCTGGTGGACAGGGCACTCTCTTATCAGCTGATAATGTATTCATTCTAGGTCGTCAACAAGATAAAGATGGAACAGAATTAAATGGTTATAACTTTATCATCAACGTGGAAAAATCCAGGTATGTTAAAGAAAAATCTAAAATACCTATTACAGTCGGTTTTGCAGGTGGCATTAAAAGATGGTCTGGACTTTTGGATTTAGCTGTAGATGCAGGAATGGTAGCGAAAATTTCGACACAATCTTATAATAAAATTGATCTTGAGACAGGTGAACTTATAGAAGATGTGAAATATAAAAGAAAAGAAATTGAATATGATTCAAAACTCTGGCTAGAAATGCTAGCAGAACCTAAATTTGTTGATTTTATTAAGAACAAATATGCTGTAGCCCATGGCAAGCTTCTCGAAGATGACGAAGAATTTCCAGAAATAGATGTACAGGATGAATAAATCAGTATATAAATAAATTTTTAGGAGTATAAGTGCTAGAAAACAAGATTTTATCACAATTATTAACCGATGATATATATTTAAGAAAAGTAATTATTCATTTAGATACTGATTACTTTGAAAATGCAAACGAGCAAATAGTCTGTAAATTAATTACAGACTATTTTCAAAAATATAATAAAGCTCCAACTAAAAGTATTCTCGAAACAGAAATTGAAAGTAGAGAATTACCTGAAAATATTTATGACAGTTCCATTTTATTGGTTAAAAACCTTAAAGATGAGGTACATGATAATGAATGGCTTATAGATAAAACAGAAGAATTTTGTAAAGAACGAGCTTTAAATAATGCGCTTTTTAAATCAGTAGAGTTATCTGAAAGCGATGAAAAAAACAAAATACCTGAAATTCTATCCAAGGCATTGGGTATTTCATTTGATAATGATCTTGGCCATGATTATATTAAAGATGCTGAAAAGCGATTTAAATTCTATA
Organism: Hyphomicrobiales bacterium; assembly: GCA_002746425.1. Classification (GTDB taxonomy): domain Bacteria; phylum Pseudomonadota; class Alphaproteobacteria; order Rhizobiales. Next base: position 72,244 of record NVXB01000001.1, read on the forward strand.
ACACTGAGCACAATAAAATACCCTTCGATATTGATTTATTGAATAAAATTACTAAAAACGGTGTTACTAGAAAAACATTCAACTGTTTAATGGCTCCTACTGGTAAAGGTAAATCGTTAGCCCTTTGTCATATGGCAGCAGCTTATCGTTCCAGCGGCTATAATGTATTGTATATTAGTCATGAAATGAGTGAGGAATGGATTTCTAGACGAATTGACGCTAATTATTTCGACATTGATATCAATGATGTTGAGGACATGGAATATGATAAATTCATGGCTCAGATTAAGATACAGGATAGAAAAAGTGCTGGTGTACTGAAAGTAAAAGAATATCCTACTGGTACTGCTCATGTTGGACATATAAGACATTTAATATCTGAATATAAAATGAAAGAGAATTTCGTTCCAGATGTTATCATTATTGATTATATTAACATCATGTGTAGCTATAAAATGAAAAATAAAGGCGATTCGTATGGTTATATTAAATCAATTGCTGAAGAAGTAAGAGGATTATTTGTTGAGCTAGATGTAGTTGGATGGAGTGCTACACAAGTAAATAGGGAAGGTGTGAAAGCATCTGATTTTGATATGGGTGAAACATCTGAATCGATGGGTTTGGTTCATACTCTGGATTTATTTTTAGGTATGATGGCAACCGAAGAATTAGAAGCTATGGGTCTGGTGAAATTTAAGCAATTAAAAAATCGTTACGGGGCTCTGGACTATTATTCATCCTTCGTTGTTGGTATTGATAAGCCTAAAATGAGATTATTTGATGCTGACGATCAAGGTTCTATTACCAAAGAGCCTAACGATTCTGGTCATAAGCAAAACAGGAAAGATAAATTGAATTCCTTAATGTCATAAATACTTATAAAGGAAAGAAAATGTTTATAAGTATCGTGTCGTTTTTTCTCGGCAATAGAAAAATGATTATGTATGGTGCAATAGCTCTTTTTATAGCTGTAACTTTTTTGAAATTCATTTCATTAATTGAAGAAAATGCTAAAAAAGATTTTGTGCTTGAGACTCAGAAAATTTCATTAGAAGAAAAAGATAAGGCAATAACCATATTAAAGGATACCATTCAATTAAATGATGATATTCTCACTAAACGCGATGGAGAAATAAAACTTTTAGAAGAAGAATTATTCGATGTAACAAATAATTTAGGCACAGATTCTACAGATGAAGCTGCCGAATCATTAAAGGAAATTTTTAGGAGATTGAAATGAAGTGGGTAATTATATTAGGTGTATTTTTAAGTCTAAACGCATGTAGCGATACATTAATAGCGATTAAAAGCGAAACAAACTCAGTGATTGTTACGCCCCCAAATAATTTATACAACTGTCCTCAACTTAGACGTATACCAAATCCTGAGACTCTTACAAACCAACAGGTAGCAGATACTATTGGTAAACTTTATAAATACAATAAAATTTGCAAGATTAATATGAATAATATTAAAAAATTCGTTAATGAAGCTAAAATTTTAAATAAAAATTCATAATTTAGTGTACATTTTGTATTGATTTGGTTATTATAAAATAGAGAAAATTTTAAAGTTAAGGATAATATTATGAATAGTAATTTGAATACATATCAACTTACAGAAATTGGAAAGTAGAGAATGAGATATATCGGCGATATTCATGGTGATTTTAAGTATTATCAGAAGGTTACTAGCACCTGTGAAAAATCTATTCAAGTAGGTGATTTTGGAATTGGATTTGTGAAAAACCCAATCTATGATTATGATGTAAATAACCATAGATTTATTCGCGGCAATCATGATTATCCTGAAGGATGCTATAAAGAACCCAATTTCATTCCAGACGGTACCATTGAAGGTGATACGATGTTCATGGGCGGCGCAATGTCTATAGACATTCCTCATAGAACTGAAGGTGTAGATTGGTGGAGAGATGAAGAATGTTCTTATTCTGAACTTTCTAGACTTTATGAAAAATATGTTAAGCATAAACCTAAAATAGTAGTAACTCATGATTGTCCAGAATTTGTTTCTACTATTATGTGTAATGAAGTTAATTTTGTAAAATTTGATCTTAAATCTATAACTAGAAATGCTTATCAAAATATGTGGGAAGAACATAAACCTGATTTGTGGATATTTGGGCATTGGCATTTAGATTTCAGGAAAGAAATTTTTGGTACTGAATTTGTGTGCGTTAATTGTTTAAAATATTTGGATATTTAGTATGAGAGATATATGGGTAATATCAGATACACATTTTAATCATACAAACATATTAAATTTTACTGATGATTTTGGTGATAAAGTGCGTAAATTTGATAATGTAAATCAAATGAATGACTGTATGATCACTAATTGGAATGAAGTAGTTAAAGAAACTGATATCATCTATCATTTAGGCGATGTGTATTTCGGCAATTCTCACGAAACAGATGAAATTTTAAAGAAATTAAATGGTAAAAAGAGACTTATATTAGGTAATCATGATAATGGTAAAGATCAAATATTGTATAAACATTTTGCTAAAATAACTCTCTGGCGATTATTTAAAGAACATAACATGGTTTTAACACATATACCTTTACATGAAAGTAATATGCAAAAAGTTGAATATAACGTACATGGACACATACACCAAAACATTTCGCCAACGCCAAATCATATTAATGTATGTGTTGAACAAATTAATTATAAACCAATTCATATAGAAAGTATAATCAAATGAGAAAAATAGATTTTTCTGACATATTAGTGATTTTATCAATAAGCTTTTTTAGTATCACTTTAGTTGTTGCTTTTCCTAATCCAGTTGTTTATTTAATTGCACTTGGCTTCTTTTGCTTTTTATTGGTTTTTGTTTTTGCAACTCCTGCTAAATTAGAAGTTGCTCATGACGGATATTAAAAAACAACCACCTGCAATATGCGGTTATGCACCAGGTGGCTATTCAACGAAATGCCGTAAATGTAAAATTACAATGGATTTTGTCGATAAACGATCTCATGAATGTATAAATTGTGCGATAGATAGTGCAAACGAGAATATGAATATTTCAGATGATAAAATCAAAAATTTAACTCTAATGATAGAAATATTACAAAGAGAAAATTTAAATTTGAAAGTTAAACTTAATTTAACGAATAATGATAAACCGGAATGGAAAATATAATGTCATTCGATATTGATAATTTTGAACATTTACCACCGAGGTTGTGTGGTTATGCACCAGGCGTTAATATGAAAACGTGCCCTAAATGCAAAAAAGTAACACATGGTGTCGATAAACACTCATATGAGTGCTTAAATTGTGCAATAAAAACAGCTAATGAGGGTATTAAAGAATTAGGAAATAAAAATGAAGAGCAGCATTATGAAATTCTAAAACTCAAAAAGAAAAATAAGAGAATGAAGAAAATGCTTAATTTTTTTTATGGACCAATAACATGTTCATAGAAGAAGCTAGTAAGAAAATCTTAGAGAGTTATATAGCTATTTTAAAAAGAAAGAACATTAAGGCTATTTGTAATACTGAAAATCCTTTAAGTTTAGAACATGTATATTGGATGTGCTGTGAATGCAATAAATCTATTGATGTTAAAAATAAAAAGAATGCTTGGTCTGTAGATAAATACTCAAGATGGATTGGTTTTATTCAAGCTGCATTAGTAATGCATAAAATTACTACTGTAGATGAGGAAAGAGATAAAACTAGAGAATGGTTAAAATGAATTGGCATTTTTAATCATTATTATTAATAGAGAAATTAAAGGATAAAAAATGAAATATATTATTTTAATAATGAGTTTAATGTTTGTGAATGCAGCAAATGCAAAATGTTCAGGTTTAACTACAGAAGAATTTTTAAATAAATCACCTGAATTTGAAATAGCTGCGATAGTAACAGATGATGATTATTTAAGATTTGATGATGTACAAAATTATTTATATGTAAATAGTATGGATGAGAGTATACTTCTCGTCGATAAAATTATTTTACATAATGCAAGATATAATATAAGTCTGTACACTATGTCTATGCATAAAAATGGTTGTGCTATTAATTATGTTTTAATTGATGAAGATGTTTGGGTTTATTTTCTCCAGAAATTAAAGTAAAAAAAGAGCGGGGATAAACCCGCTCAGTTTGTTTTAAAATATTATTCTTATTAGATAATATTTGAGATATTAACTCTACGGTAGTAGACATTAGAATTAGCTTCAAGTGCACCATTAGAAACTGCAGAACCTTTAGAGAAAGGATTAGCAGCCATAGCATATCTTGTCTTGTAACCAATTTTTGGAGTGAAGGCATCTGAATCAACTGCTCTAACTTTCTGAAGAGGAGTATATGGGCAGTAGAACATACCAGCATCAAGAGCATTTGCACCTTTATAACCAATAACACAGAAGTCAGCAGCAGCATATGGATCAATGTAGACTTTAGTTCCACCAGAAAGTGTTCCAGCGAAAGTAACTCCAGTATCATCAATATTAAGCTTATTAGCAGCTTCATTAAATTTAAGTGTTCCAGCCATTCTTAGTGCAGAAGCAACGTTTGAAGAAGTAATGATAATATTACCACGTCCTCTACGTGTTTGTTTAGCAATAACATGAGCTTCGGTTTCAAGGAAGAAGTGAAGACCTGCGAATTTTTCACCCATCCAACGACCGTTAGAATCAGTGTCTAAATCATATACACCAGCAGTAGTAGTACCGGTTTGGGCACCTTCAACAGCGCAGATATAAACTGAACGAACAATTTCTCTATTAATATCTGAGATTAATTCAGTTGAGAGAATATCAGATAATTCTTTTTCAGCTTCCATTCCGTGAATAGCTTTTAAATCCTGCGCCATTTCATGAGTGTATTCAGCTTTAAGAGCTCTTGAACCAGCAGTAATAGCAAAATTTTCAATGCTGAAAGACATTTCAGCAAAAGCAGCATTACCTGAAGTACCAAGTGCTTCAGCTTGTACTAAACTCATTGCACCGCCAAAGTTATATGCCTGTGTATTACCAGAAGGTGCAGTACCAACATTAAGACTTGCATCGCCTAGAATTGAAGTATTACCACCAGTAATACCAGAGAAACCAGTATTTGCTTCATTATAGAATGCTTCAGCCCCTGACTGATTAACATACTTTGAGCGCATTGCGAACACTTGACCAGTTGGACCAGTCATTGGCTGAACACCTAAGATGTCATAAGCAATAAGCTTAGGAGCTGCTCTACGGATAAGCGAAATAAGTACTGGATCATAATTACTAATTCCACCAGTATTAGTAGCGGGAGCTGCTTCTGTTAATACTCCGCTTTCGCCTGATGCGATCATTTTTTCCGTGTTTTCTAAAAGCTGAGCAGTAACAGCCATTCTTTCAGCACCGTCAATAACACCTTGGCTATTGTCTTCTAAAAGGTCTTTCCATTTTTTAATAATTTCTTCTTTTACCAATGCCATTGTTATGACTCCTTATTTTATTTTTATTTATAAATTTTAGCTTTTTGAACTCATGTCGTTTGCTGCTTTAATGTATTTAGACATTAAAGAACCTGAAGCATTTTCTTCAAGCGGTACAGCAGTCACTTCTAACAACTGATCTTCTTTAGTTGTTTTAGTAGGTACGATGCTTTCTTTAAGAACTAATGCAGCTTTATTGAAATCTTCTTCGTTATTAAAAGAAACATGTTCAACAAGTTTAGCTAATTTTTCTTTAGATACATCATCTAAATCTTCAGAAAGTTCTTCTAAAGCTTTATTTTTTACATGAGATTCAAGCAATTTCTTATCAGCAATAGTTGCTTCTAATGACTCATTTAATTCAGTTTCAAGTTCAGAAACTCTTTCAGTTAAAGTTTCAACAATATCAACTTTATCTGCTGGAATATCAATATTATGTTCACTTAAAACAGTCTTAAGATCATCAATTAATGATTCGGCGATTTCGCTTTTAATACCATTTTCGATAGCGAGTTCGTTTTCTTCCATATATTTTTCAGTGAAAATATCAAGATAATCAGAAAGTTTTTCTTCCAATTCTTCGACAGCTTCAGAAAGTTTTTCTACATTCTCAGCTTCAAGTTCTTCTTTAATTTCTGTAATTTTAAGAGATACAGCACCTTCAAAAAGAGTAAAAGCATCATCCTGGAAATCTTCAGATAAATTAGCACCTTTAAATAAAAGATCTAAATCTTCTTTTCTAACTTTCCCAGCAGGAGAAACTTCAGCTTTTTGAGCAACTGATTTATCAGCCTTTTCAGCTTGTTTCTTATCAGCAGGTCGTTTGTGATTAGCACCACCTGCAGGAGCAACAACACCAGCAGCTGCAGAATCGTCGTGTGTAGACTTTACTTGTCCTTTTTCATCTTTCATTATTTTCTCCTAGTATTTCAATTTTTTATTTATTTATAATTTATAGCGTTTTGAGAAATTTCTCAAAGTTTTCTAAGATTTCTTCTTCAGTTAAATTGGCTTTATCTAAATCTTCTTTAATTTCTTCTAAAACCATTCTTTTTAGTTCACTACCTTCATAAATCCATTCAACGTTTTCCATAATGCCGTTAACCCAAGCACCCTGAGCAGATGGTTGAGCGACAATATCTATAGTGTTAAGAACAAAATCTTCCTGAACAACCATCACACCGCCAGATGGTTTTACAGAACCTAAACCTCTGGTAGAAACTCCTAATGATGCACCACCTTCAATTAATTTTCTAGCGATATTACCCATCGGGGTATCAAGAATTTTAGCTTTACCGTAAAAATCAGAGCCATCTTTTTTCATTTCTACGATCATATGAGACACTTTGTCTAAATTAATTGTAGGACCAGACGGATGATTCAATTCACCTAATGAGCGATTTTTAAGAATAAAATTTTCATTATATGAATTCATTTGCTTTTCTAAAATTGCAGATGGATAAATTCTACCATTTTTATTAGGTTTATCACCCTGCATGAACAAACCTTCGATATAAAGATTGGATTGCTTTCCCTCTTCGAGAGTTTCAGTAATACATTTAACATCAAAATTTTCTTCAGTAATAAGTTTCATTATTCTGATTCCTTATGCTCATTTGCTAATGGTTCAGGAATTTTTACTAATAGATTATCTCTAATATTTTCAAGATCTCTATGAATGATTTTCCAATCACAATATGTATTATTTTCCTTAATCATTTCAGATAAATCACTAATTTCGTCAATTAAATTCATAGCGCCATGGTAATATAATTCTTTCATATCGCCATATGATTCAGTAAGCTTAATACTTTTTTTGATGGTATTATAAACATTATTAAGATCATCATCTGAAGGTTGTTTTACGTGTTTGTTTACATATTTATCAATGTACTCCAGAGCATGAAAATCTATGAATGTGCGTTTAGCTTTAGCATCGCCATATTTTTCTTTTTTAAATTTTGCCTGAAGTTCTTTAGTGAGTTTAGACATCTGAACTTTATTGAGGATTAAACCTTCTGTTATATTAGCTCTATTTTTTTTACCAGTAAATGTTCTAAAATCGCCATAAGTTTTTTTCTTAGCGTCTTCTTCATTTTTTTGAGCGTCTTTTTGCTTCTTGGTCCAATCACCGTTAATACCTTCACCTAATTCATTTTTTCTATCTGCGTCGCGACTTTTATCTTTAGGAGTGTTTTTTATATCGGTTTTGTTTTCAGGTATATCATGAGTTTTCATACCATTAAGATGAGTTTTTTCAAACTCTTTGTCACCCTTAGACATGAATTTAGCAACTTCTGTATAAAATTGTTTATAATTTTTCATAGCTAGACCTCAATCGTCGTCTTCGTTATCATCATCGCCGTCTTCGTCTTTTTTATCTTTATCTTTTTTCTTATCATCATCTTCATCTTCTTTTTTGTTGAAGAAATTATCTTTCTTTTCAGTAATTTCGTCCGCAATACGCTCATTGATAAGATTATCAAAAGTTTTGCGAGCCGTAACCCCATCACCTTCTAAAATTTCGTCTATAAGATTTTTTATTGACATTTTTAATCTCCTATTTTATAATTATTTATTAAATTATTGATTTACATCTACTTTATTATCTACAGGAGATGCTTTAATTTCACCATCTTCAGGAATTCCCTGTATATTGATGGTTTTTCTTTCATCATCTTCTTTATAATTTTCGCTTTTAATTTGTTTTTCTGATTCTGTTATGTCTTCCTGTGACATTTTAAGAACATTCCTTTGAATGTATTCTTTAGAGAAATATATTCCTTTGTAATTCTCTGCTTCTCTAAGAATATCGAGACGTGCAGTTAAAATTTCTTGTTCTTTGTTTTCCGCAAATAAGTTATCAGCCGAGAATTCAAATGAAATATTGTTTTTTATCTTGTCGAATTCATCTAGCGTGATAATATTTTTAAGTGTAAGCTGTCGTCTTAAAATTTTAATGAAGAGTGTTGAAAAACGTTTTCTTAATCTTCCTATAAATTTAGCAAATTTAACTTCATCTCTAGAAATTTCTGTCTGTTTACCAAATGAGAATGCAGCACCCTGTTCAAATCTAGAAATAGGAATATTAAGAGATCGATATAATTTGTTAAGGAAATATTGTACTTCTTCCATTTCGCCTAAATTCTGGCCGCCCGGTAAAGTAGTAATTTCAGTTGCTTTGCCGTCAGATCTTCTGGGTAGAATGTAATCTTCTGACATAGTCATGAATTTACGATCATCTCTAATTTCACCGGTGCTTTGATCGTAAATAAGCTTGTTTTTATATTTTGTAGCTACTTCTTTAAGATATTGTTCAGCCTTTGCTTTAGGTAAATTACCAACATCAACATAGAAAATTCTTCTTTCAGGCGCTCTAACAATTCTATAAATGATTGTTGAATCTTCAAGAGATTTCAATTGATTTAATGGTCTAATTGCTTTTTGGAGATGTGACTGGATTACTGTGTTATTGTGATTCATTAAACCAGATGTGATGTGTATCACAGAATCTTCTGCAAACTTAACAACATTCAGACCCAGGTCGGTTCCAGACATGAAGTTATTCTTAGAGAAACCAGTAGGTGAATATATAAAATATTCATTTACAATTTCTTGTGTTATAGCCTGTGCTCTGCCTTGTTCGTTTTTTACTTCTTTGATTTTTCGTATAGTACGAGGATCGATGTATCTAATTTCATTAATACCTTCGTTCTTATAATTATCTTCATCAATATGAATTTGATAATTTAATCTACCATCTACATACCATTTTCTAGCAATTTCATATGCAGAATTATTAAAATCCAATAAACTAAGAACTGTATTAAATTCTTCTGTGATTTTTTTCTTAATACTATCGCTATATTTTAAATTATCTAAATTAATTTCTACAATGTCATTAATTTTTTCTACACTCATCATTTCATTAACAATGTCATCAATTGCATAATCTATTTCAGGTATTTGTGCTATTTCTCTGTACTTAGTAATTAGTTCAGTTTCAGAACTAATTGTAGCGTCAAAATTAGCTGTAACGCCATAAATATCTGTTGCACCGGGTGCCCAGTTTTTTTCGATAATTAAGGAACCCTCATCATCTATCGCAGGGATAGGTGACTTAATTTCCTTTTTATCTTTTTCTAATTTCCAGCCGAATAATTCCATATTTTAAATGCTCTCTTTTATTTCTTTTTTCTTTTATCCAAAAAAGTTCTTAATAATTTGTTATCTTCTGCATTTTTAGAATTTGCTACGATGGTATCAGCAAATCCTCTATGCATAGTCTGAAAGCTATCGACAAAATCTCTAAATTCTTTTTGCATTTGTTTGAATTCTTTTCTGTCAAAGAGAGGATCTCTAGAAATAATTCGAAAAAAATCTTTACTAATCAGATCATCAATATCATCTAATTTATCTTCTAATTTGTCGAAAGCTTTAGCTGTACCTGGATCTAATTCACCAAATGCCATTAGCTACCACCAGCATCACCGGTAGTTCCGGATACGACGATAGCATCAGAACATGCCCATGTAACTTGGAATTCTTCGATAGTATCATTCTGATCCCATCCAAGTTCGATTGTTGCAATATCCATCGGCCAAATGTTATTAATTTCATATACTCTAAGGACACTTCCATCTTTACCAAACTGTCGTAACGTAGCCTGTGAAATATAATTTGAAGGTGAAGAACCCAGGGTAGCTAAATTGCCCTGTTGCGAATTGATAGCATTAGACCAAGTTTCCATAGCATTACGAATATCGAATGTTTCATCATTGATAATTGTCGTAACCCAATCTTCTACAACTCTATCGCCAGGCAATGGGATTTTTCTGCCAAAATATGGAACTTCAATTTTACCGATATTATGACCAGGAATTTGAGATGCTTTTGCCATAAAAGGCACTTTAATATCTGCAATTGAAGAAACTGGATTAGTAATTACAACTTCAAAGAGGGTAGGGCGAGCGCCGCCACCTGTTAACTCAGCTCTTATTTTATTAATGTTGAATGCCATCGAAAATGATCTCCTTATTTTGTCATTTTATTGATATTTATAAAAAAAACTGTTTACAATAGCATCCTAATAGTATATTTAAATATTAGGAGATTATATTATGATTATTTATAGAGTGCAAAATTCAGCTGGCGCCGGCCCTTATACATCAGGGTGGCATCCGCCATCAACAAAATCTAATGTATTTATTAATGACGTTCATCCTGACCCATATGACGATGATCTTTTATTTGCTTTTTTGGAAAATAAAAATATATACGATTTTAAATTTGCTTTTTATAGTTTAAAACAAGCATCTGAATGGATAAATGGTTGGTCAAATGTTTCTATTCATGAGTTATCAGATGTAAAATTCAAATTCTATAGTTTAGAAATAGATAGTGATGATGTTATCGCGGGTGAAAAACAATGTATTTATCATAAAAATAGTACAATTGAAATAATAAATTCCGTCCCACTTATGGAGATTTACAATGAAAACTGAAATTACAGAAGAAGATCGCAAACCCATATTAATTCGTGATAAAAGTAAAGATATTTGGCTAGGAGAAATAGATACAGGTTATACTCTATCTGCTTTAAGCGAAAAATATGGTAAAGAATCTGTGCTTTATGTAGAAGAAAACTATGAGGGCGTTGATGCATATATCACAACTTTTAGACTTGAGACTGATAAAGAAAACGCAGCACGCATAAAATCATTAATTCATTTAATAGATAAAAATAAACAAGCTATTATTAAAAAAATAGAAAAAAAGGAAAAAGAATTGCAGGAGCTTAAAAGCCAAATTGATAAAAACTAAATATATTACTTTAAAAAGTAATTCTCCTCTTAAATCATATTATAAGGGCTTGGGATATAATGTTTCTCAGGCCTTTATCGATGTTGAAATCTCCCATTTAAAAAAAGAATCCAATTATTATGTAGATTGTGCATGTGATTTATGTGATAGCGAATATAAACAAAGATTTTCTAGAAATACTGGTGTGTGTTCGAAGTGTCGCAATAAAGTAAAGAAAAAATTTAAAAAATCTGATAATAGCTTAAAATATTCTGATTTTAAGAATTGGGAAGAAGATATACGAAAATTTACAACAAAAAAAGATGCAATCGAATTTCTGAATAGCAAATATAAAATTAGTTTAAATTATTCTACTTTTAATGAAGTTCTTAAACGTTTAGGAATTGAGCTTCTTCCTATTTCTAAAATTTTAAAAGAAACCATTATACCATCTGAAATAGCATTAAAATATAATATTACCACAACTCGTGTAAATTCTATTTTCAAAACAAATAATGTAGAACGGCCGACATCAAAGAGAGAATTTAACCGTAATATTATCATTAGGGATTGGTCATTAATTGAAACACTTAATGCCTCTTTCGATATTCCTACTATTATCGAGAAATTAAATTACGATTTTTCAGAAACTCTACTTAGAAACTCATTCTATGAAAGGAATATCCCAATAATTCAACACTCTTATAACAAATCTAAGGGAGAAATTGAATTATTAGAATGGATAAAATCTCTAGGAGTAGATTGTAAATCTATTAAATTTAAAACCTCCGGTGGCCTAAAAGAAATAGATTGTTATTGCCCCGATTATAAATTTGGTATAGAGTATTGCGGTTTATGGCATCATTCTTATAATAGCGGAAAACCAAAACGATATCATTTAGAAAAATCATTTCTCATGAAAGAAGAACATGATATTCAGATATTTACCATATTTGAAAATGAATGGATTAATTCTAAAAATTTAATAAAAAATATGATTAAATCACGCCTTCAAATGAATAAGAAAATTTTTGCCAGAAAATGTACCGCAAGAAATATAACAGCGGCAGAAGCCAGAAAATTCCATAATAAAAATCATATTTCTGGGTATGTAAATAGTTCTATAAACGTAGGCTTATATTATGAGAATATGTTAGTTTCATGTATGTCATTTTCTAAATCTAGATATGATAAAAATTATGAATATGAAATTACTAGAATGAGTTTTTTACAAGGACATACCATAGTTGGTGGTGCATCTAAAATGTTTAAATTTTCTGGCATTAAATCAATTATGACATTCGCTGATTTTAGGTTTGGCGAAGGGAAAGTATATGAAAAATTAGGTTTTAAAAATGTTGGTTTATCTGCGCCTAATTATTTTTATAATAAAAAGGGAACTATGAAATTAGAATCTAGAATAAAATATCAAAAACATAAGTTGAAAAATATATTAGATGTCTATGACGAAAATTTATCTGAACAAAAAAATATGGTCAGAAATAATTTCCTGACCATATATGACTGTGGTAATTATAAGTGGGTTATTTAACCACCAAATTTGCCAACTACTTCTTCAAATTCAACGCCAGTTCTAACCGCTACGAAATTCAACACTATCTCATTGATTGATTTAGCTGGTTTAATGTAGATATCACCAATAAATTGATTATTATCAATGATTTCACCAGTATTATTGGTTTCATCACATACAACTCTAAATTCATAGATACCTCTGCGCCCTTGAATATCTCTGAGATATGGAACAACCATATTTCTGAATTGTGATCTCGTGAAAGCATCATTAAATTCAAATAGTAAATCTTCAGATGCAGTAGCAATTGCTTTTTCAAGAACAATGAAAAGACGTCTCACATTAATTCTATCAAATGCTGATTTTTTACCAGATAATGTTTTATCACCGAATAATACTACGCCACGACCCTTTTTATGTATGATTGGATTAACACCATTCTTATAAAGAATATCTCTATTAGCTTTATTAGGATTGAACGCTAATTTAACAACATTTTTAATGGTTCCTCTAGAGTAACCAGCAGGTGACCACCAAGGGTCACGATCCTTGTCAGTTCTAGAGAATGTTCCAGCAACATCACCATTCATTGGTACCCAGCGATGAGTATCATTATAACGATCATATCTGTATTTGTAACCAGAATCTAGGAAACTATAAGTACTTGAACGGAGAGCATTTCTAAATTGAACAGTATCTTCAGTTTCGCCGAATGGGTTATCAACAACATCAGCAAGTTGCGGTGAAATTACTACAACACAATCTCTACGGATTTCAGTGATATTATCTGAAATATAATTAGCAACACCCTCACCATGCACACCACCAACAGCTTTACCAGCCATAATAACCGAAACATCAACATCTTCAGCGTTCTTAAACTGATCGTATGCGTTTGCTAAACTAGCTAATGGAATTGCAGATTCAGATAATGAATCCGTTCCACCAGTGAGAGATAATGTAAGTGGATATGTATCTAGTGCGACCATATTAACAGAAGTGTTCGATGGAGAACCTGCTCTATCGTTAGCGTACCAAATATATTTTGAACTCTGATTGAGAGCATCTTTGTAATAAATTGATCCACCCTGTTCGCTCTTTGCACCAGTTGCTCTTGAAAGACTTTCAAAAACTTCTAATACAGTACCAGGAACATCTGAAACATCTCCATCCTCATCAATAACTACAACATGCATTTCATCGCCGGTACCATTTCTTTCACCAACAAATGCTGAAGTACCAGGAGCTAAATCTACGAGATTGTAGTATTCCCAATTTCTTTCAACTGTTGTCTGCGTAGAATCTGCGCCTAATGAATATCTTGTTGTAAGATTAATATCAACTGTAGAAACACCGTTTGCAGAAGCAATAGAATCAATAGATGAAACTTTCATAAATTGTTTACCGATAGAATTGCTACCAGCAGTAAGAATATCGCCAACCTGGAGACCAGTAATGATAGTATTAGCTAATTCGTCAGACACAGCATTATTTGCACCAGTTGTGGTTAATGTTGCTACATTAGAATTGATAGTAAAATCAATTGCCACATTCGCTGAACTATTTCCAGTAAACGTGCTATAAAATGCGTTAGCAGAATCGCATACAGAAATTTTAAGTGAATTACCTAAATCTGATGGATACTTTGCGTAATATAGAGCACTTGCAGGAAGTGAGCTAAATGTTTGTGTGTAATGTGTTTCATTTTTAATTGTTGTGTTTGCAACGGTGTTTGCAACAGTGGCAACAGCATTGAATGAATTTGCATCAGCGGCGCGGGAAACATAAAGTTTATCGGAATACGATAAATAATCAGCTCCAACGAAAAATGTTTCATAATTAGATGATGTAGGTTTACCAAATCTTTGGACTAATTCTGGTTCTGAAGAGATTAATTCTCTATCATCTACTGGACCCCAGTTAAATACACCAGCCAATGCGCCGATTGTAATAGATATATTGCTAACATATCCGCTGAGATCGAACTCGCGTACTGTAATAGCAGGACTAACGCTAAATGACATTATTATTCTCCTTTTTTATTGATATTTATAAAAAATGTTGTTTACAACCCCACAAACATAGTTTATAAAATATTTAACACCAATCAAATAGAAATTATATTATGAATATTCAAAACATTAAATTCGTCATTAGAGAATTAAAAGCAATGAAGGAAAAAGATTTTTATATGGGTGATATTAATACTTGTATTAGCGCTCTTATTCAAAATCGTTTATATAATAATGGTTTAGTTTTTGAAGATGGTGAAAGTGTCATTAAATTTTATTTTAAAATTTCTGTCAATAAGAGTGAAGATATTTATTGCTGCAGAAGAATAAGTTATGAAAAAGCGACAAGAAAAGTTACTATTAAAATGCTTAAACATCTAATCAAAACTAATAAAGTTGATTGGAATACATAAATAATACATAATGCGGGTATAGCTCAGAGGCAGAGCACCTGGTTTCCAACCAGGGTGTCGGGATTTCGAAATTCCCTACCCGCTCCATTTATAAAGGAATTATATTATGAACATAGAGAACATTAAAACAGTTATCAAAAATCTTAAAATGATGGGTGACGATGATTTTGATATGTCCAATCCAATATACTGTATTGCTGGCATTATAAGAAATATAGAAAAAGAGACTGATAAATATGAATCTACATTAATTAAGAGCTATTTTGCTATTTCATTTAAAAAAGCTCTTAAAATATATGCTGGAGCTGAAGATGAGGATTTTTATGAAAAAGCAACTAGAAAAATTGCCATTAAAATGCTCAAGCGTTTGATTAAAACTAATAAAGTTAAATGGAAAATTTAATAATATTGCCCGAGTAGCTCAATTGGCTAGAGCCATCAGCTCATAACTGATTCGGTGGGGGTTCGAGTCCCTCCTCGGGCACCAATTAAGGAAATATAATGAATTCTGTGGCTGGAATATATCTTTTAATAGTGGTATGCACCAACGGTTATGCATGCAATAAGTCAAACACTTATAAAATGCCATCTTGGGCTGTCTGTGTAGAAACTTTAAAATACACAAAAACTGCATTGGAGGGGAATGAATTTGCATTTCTTGTGACATGTGTGGGAAATAAAATAAAATAAGTGTGTACATATACTGGTAATTTGATTATATTATCTTTATCAAATCAAACAAGGATTATATCATGGATAACTTCGATAAACAAAACCTCAAAACTCTTAATACAAAATTTGAGAAAATGCTTAAAGAATTTGCAAAAGAAAATGGCGTGGATGTTCGTCTCGGCAATGGCAAATTTACAAATTTTACATTCGATGTAAAAATCCACATGACTATCAATAATCCCGAAGCTGCTGTTGAAAATGATATGAATGTTACGCTAAGAGCATATAATCTTAATTTAAAATCAGCTGATGGCACTCGAACACTAACTGATTTTAAACACAGCAATCATAAATATCCATTCATTTATTCTTTTGATAACAAATCTTGGAAATGTTCTTTCGAACAAGCTAGAACCTATTTTGGTAGAACTGCTTAATTACCAATTATAATCAAGAGTTATTTCCTCAAGGTGTTGCTCTTCATCATGACCATCTATAATTATTCCAAACGGAAGAAGACTAGAATCCATGTCTTCTTCCGTTTGTTCTTTGAGATGCTGTAGAATATTTTCGTCATTAATTTGATCAATAAAACCAGAGTTAGCAAGCCAAGCAAACAAAACAAGACACATAGTAGTGTCATCATGTTTACCTGATTCAGCTTCGTATGATTTACCTTTTGCAGAAAATGTTTTAAGTTCATCAATAGTAATTTTATCTATTATTTCAATTTTATTTTGTTCGATTAATAATTTTATCATTGCACAACCAACAGCTTTTACACCTGTAGTGGTTCTAATACCTCTATCAGCTTTTCCGCCATAAGATACTTGTTTACCGTTTCTGCCCTTGGTTTCTGTACATATAATATTACCTTCATATTCCCATATAATATCAGCTACTTGTTGTCCTAAATCATTTATTTCGACAAGAATTTGAGCTTCATTATAATATGTACCCATTCTGTAGCATATATCAGCAAAATCAGAGGGAGTGATCATATTATTTCTATATGTGCAAACTTCTTTGTATGGCACAGTGGAAATATCAATAATCTGAAATGCAGAATAATCTAATCCCTTACCTCTAGAAACATCTGCTACTAGAACATAATTATGATCACTCTGAGACTCATAATACTGACACATATGTGTGTCCTGTTGATAAGGAGTTCTATACATTAATAACTTCAATGCCGCGCCGGAAATGAGTGTCCCGGACGAACCTATAAACTCTACTTCTTGTTCCTGAGCAAATTTTTGTTCATCAAAGTTTAATTCTGCTAATGTATTTTGTTTCCATTTTTCATCTCTGGCTTTCACTTTCCACCAAGGAACCTCAATATACTCAAATCCATTCAAGCCCTTTTTAGCATTTTCCACATAGTAATAAAAATGATTTAAACCGTTTGGTGTAGATGTAAGAATCAACCTAGGATTTGGGCCAGCCGAAAGAGTTGGTAAAACAGCAGAGGCGAAATCATCCCAATTATCAACAAATGCTGCTTCATCAATATAAACCATATCAAGAGATTTACCACGGACTGAATTTCCTATAGTAGCATCTGCATAAATCATAGAGCCATTTTCAAATTCCATTGATTCTTTATTGAATGATTTTATTCCGCCCTTAAGCCATCCAGGAAGATATTCATATGCTAATTGTATACGAGATAAAACTTCCTTAGCAGTAGCTTTTCTATTGGCTAATATACCTACTTTATAATGTTCGTTAAAAATAGCATCATGGAGAATAATAACAGTTGCCACAGCCGTTTTACCGACTTGCCTGGCTGTAGCCATAATAAGCTTACCAGTTTTTTTGTATTTTCTAATAGCTTTTTTCTGGTATTTATAAAGTTTGAATGGTATTAAGCCACGGCCAGGTGCAACAATCCTGAAATATGTTTCTGCAAAATATATAGGATCTTCCATACATTTCTGTAACTCTTTCATCTGAAAATCAGAAAGATTTTTTAAAGTACCTGCCTTTGGCAAATTTTCGTTGCCGTTATAAAAATTAGACATTTTTATCTTTCAATTTTTTAATTGCATCAGATGTTGTGCCAACAAATAAATTATTAGTAGTGTTATGAGTATCACCGGCTGGTTTATCATCATGAACTATTTCTTTTCTAGCCCTTGCGTTATCCACTAAATTTTTATTAGCATCTAACATGACTTTAATCAAATTAGATAATTCTCTATATGATTTTGGATCTTGTGATTGTGTGCTTAAAGCTATTAATTCGGCTAAAGCATCATCACCCTGTGTGATAAGATTTCGAATATTAGTTCTAGCTTCATCTAAATCATCTTCAAGAGTTTCCCCAGATGTTTTATCAAAGGGTATTAATTCTATTGTTTTCATAGTTTTAGTTTTAGGTATAGGTGATAAATCTAATCTTTCGTAAATTGGGTCATTTTCCATTTGCTAAATCCATCACTTTCTGAGTTGGATTTTCAATATATTTAATAACATCACCATTTCGCTGAATAGCGGCTAATTGTACTTTCTCAGATGGATTTTTGATACGTAATATGCCATATGCATTTTGTGCAACAGCTGCTATTTGCACTTTCTCAGATGGGTTTTTGATATATTTAATAACACCACCATTTCGCTGAATAGCGGCTAATTGTACTTTCTCAGATGGATTTTTGATACGTAATATGCCATATGCATTTTGTGCAACAGTATTTATTTGAAATTTTTCACCCATTTTATCAAAGAACCAATTAACAGTATTCATTTCTGCATTTGTTTTTAAACCCTGATCCTTATCATTCATGTAAGAATCAGTTTCCATATGGAATTGATACTTTTTACCACCCTTTATGATGATATAAAGAGTGCCTTGGTCATCGTATCTTTGAAATTCATTCTTTCCTTTAGTAGCTGCTGTGCACCATTTAGTACCTTTTCCCCAGAAGCAGGAAGCTGCTTCTGTTTTTGGTATTAAGATTACATCTTTACCCGATTGATAAACGAATGTGGTTTCTTTTTTGATTTTGTCGGAAAGAACAGCCTTCTCTTCTTTGCCAGATAAAGTATCTGAGAATGCTTCTACCATATTCTCCAATTCAGAGAGTGATTTTATTTGATTAATATCTTTCTTAGGCATTTTGGTTTTATGTTTATGAAAGATTTCTAATGCATTTCCTGTACGACTAAAATCCTCGAAGAGATTAATTCCCTTATTGAGATAAGTTCTTAGAATCCATAATGCGTACTGTTTGTTTGGTGTAGGATCAGAATCTAACGCAGTTTCTATCACTTTACGAGCATCAGTTGCAGTTCTATCACTCTTAATTCTAGCTTCCAACTTAGAACCCATTTGCTTTAGGGTTTTCTCTATGTCGACTCGTTCGATGAGATAGTGCTTAAAATTAATCATTTAATTATTTGCCTCCGGTGTTTCATCTACTTGAAAAATGAATCCATAATTGTCATCAGCATTTATTGATGTATATGCAATGGTATCATTAATATCTGTAGTAGGTTCGCTATTGGCTGTTAAGCCTGGTTGTCCTGTCATTTCCTGATCTAAAATAGTCATTTCTTCGTCTGAATAAATATTAGTTTTAACAAATTTAATAACAGCACTATCTGGTATCGGGCCAAAGAAATAATATCTTAGCGTAAAATCCAGTTGCCATATAATAGCTCTTCTGGTCATAAAATCACCATCATAAGTATCATTCATAACCACGTTGTTTAATTCAAGTGGTGTGCTGAATATTTCGTCATTATTATCCAGCAGTTGAGCCGATATCGCTAAATTGGGATTAAAGAGTGGTAATATTTGCTCAACAATTTTAATTGAATCCTCTGCGTTTTTTGAACCAATATTTAACTGGAAATCTATATTATATGGAACAGGCACAAAATAATTATTGTCAATTCTATTAGTTTTCTGTATTTTTCTAATGGAATCTCTTTGAATATTTGTGATCTCAAATGACATACGAGGATAAATTATGTTAGAAGCTCTTCCACCGCTAGCATCTGCTTCTATACGTGCAATAAATTTCTGTATAGGCGCATATTGAAGTGGTACATCAACTGTCTCATGCTCAGTTCCACTAGATACCTCGCGCATTATTTGTATGTCATTAAACCTAGAGCCAAATATGGAAATAGCCTTTCTTAGCGACGCGTGGTAATAATTTGATGATATAGACAAATTAGACTCTCTTTTTATATTATTTATTGTTTACATAAATTATAAAATGAATTATATTATAATTTATTGAAATGAGGAGAATAATTATGAATTCACATATAAACTACATTACAGGAAATTTTGATTGTGTAGATGATATTCCTGATAACCAACAAATTGAATTAAGATTAGATGCTGTTTTATCATTACTTTATCCAGATTATTTTTGTTGTGGGGATAGTGTTACTGATTTTCTTATAGAAAATTGTATTTACATCCTAGGGGCTTGTAATGATTTGCGGCACTCTAAATGTGCAGAAATTATTAAAAAATATGAAGAATTATATGATGAAATATCTCTGTGACAATAAAAGGCATTTAATTTGTGAACCATATTCTATAGAAAATTTACATAAAATGGCGAAAGAATTAAATATACCAGATGTTGGTTTCATAAGAATCATTATGACATTCCTAAACGTAGAATAGAGGAAATAACTAATAAATGTGAGGTTATTTCTTCTAAGAAGATTATTAGAATTATTAATTATTAATTATTTGCTAAATCCATTACTTTTTGAGTTGGATTTTTGATATATCCAATGGCATAACCATTATGTTGAACTGCTGCTAATTGTACTTTCTCTGATGGATTTTTAATATACTGAATATTATAACCATTATGTTGAACTGCTGCTAATTGTGCTTTCTCACCCATTTTATCAAAGAACCAATTCATAACTTCATTTGTTTTTAAATCCTGATCTTGATCCTTTTCATCCATATAAGAATCAGTTTCCA
Organism: Hyphomicrobiales bacterium; assembly: GCA_002746425.1. Taxonomy (GTDB): domain Bacteria; phylum Pseudomonadota; class Alphaproteobacteria; order Rhizobiales. The sequence goes on from NVXB01000001.1 coordinate 93,105, forward strand.
TGTGGAATTGATATTTCTTACCACCCTTTATGATGATATAAAGAGGGCCTTGTTTATTATAGCCCTGAAATTCATTCTTTCCTTTAGTAGCTGCTGTGCACCATTTAGTACCTTTGCCCCAGAAGCAGGAAGCTGCTTCTGTTTTTGGTATAAGGATTATGTCTTTACCAGAACGATAAACGAATGTGGTTTCTTTTTTGATTTTGTTACTTAAAATTGATTTTTCTTCTTTACCAGATAGTTTTCCTTCAAATGCTTCTACCATATCCTCCAATTCAGATAATGATTTTATTTGATTAATATCTTTTTTAGACATTTTGGTTTTATGTTTATGGAAAACCTTAAGCGCTTCAGATGTACGACTAAAATCCTCGAAGAGATTAATGCCTTTATTGAGATAAGTTCTTAGGATCCAAAGTGTGTACTGTTTGTTTGGTGTAGGATCAGAACTTATAGCTCCTTCTACCACTTTACGAGTATCAGATGCAGTTCTATCACTCTTAATGCGTGCTTCCAACTTAGAACCCATTTGTTTTAGGGTTTTTTCGATATCAACTCGTTCGATAAGGTAGTGTTTAAAATTAATCATTTAATATCCGTCTGTAAATGGGTTTGTTTCAGAAAAATCCATTATAGTATTAGCCTCACCCTCAAAATCAGAGCTTTGGTCATATGGATCGTTTGCAATATCATCAAACGCAGCATATTTTGTATCTAATTCAGTGATACCAGTATTAAAGGTATCACCGGTGCTTTCATACAATTCAAGAGTTATGTCGTAAGTTTGTAATGTACCTAATTGATAAAATGGTAAAGCAGTTTCTATATAGCTTACTTCGTATAGCGCACTTATCATTGGCACCCATATTAAATCACCTTCAAGTGGTCTTGTATAGGAAACTGTAGGAGTAACAAATTCTTCAAAAGATCTTTTGCTCACAGTGAGAGTTATTTGGTCTTTAATTTGTAGACCAAATTTCTCCATGAATAATCCCTGTCCCTCGAATGATGAAGCAGATTTAATATAAAATTCACAATCAATCGCTGAATTGAATTCAGAATATTCATATTCATTAAGAACTTCATCTTTATTGATACCTGTTCTAGGTATATATTGCATATCATGGGCATAAATCTTAATAGATTCAACAATTAAGTCTTCAATTAAAGTCTGCTCGTTATTAGCTGAAAAATGGTTAAAATAAGGATTTACGGCCATTACATTATCAGATCCAGAGGTGGAAGCATATAATCAGATTTATATTCATCTTCAATTTGCTGAAGTTCAGCTACGCCATCATCATATATCTGTCTACCACTTAATGTCATACCGCCCGGAAGTTGAACTCCTTCGTATTTAGAAAGATTAGAACCAAATACTTTTTTAACCAAAGCAACAACATGTTTCTGCAATATTCTATCATTCCAGACATCTGTTTGTACTTCAGGATCAATGGCTGTATAACAATTAAATACTAGCCAATTGCCTACTGCTAATTTACCTGGGCTGCAATCTAAATGAACTTTATTAAAATGTCTATTATATCTAATAGGAAATTCGCCAACCAAAGTTTCTTGTATTTGTGCTATTTGCATTCTAGTAAGTTGATAATCAATAAGTGAAAATGAACTCATATCCTGGACCATAGAAAGCTGAAACTGGTAATCGAAGGAAAACATATTTGAAGAAAAAGCGCCGCCTCTTATAGGAAATATATTGCTAATTCCTACTACCGTATCCGGAACATCTACAGACATTGTAGATATTGTATTAGCATTAATTTCGTGCTTTAAAAATGTATTTACTGTGCCATCATAATGATAATCAACGAAATATGATAATGCAATTTCTACTGCATCTTCTACTTGCGAATCAGAAACATTTATCTCGATCACTGGTTTTCCCAGTTGTCTTAAAACAAATTCTTTAAATTCAGCTCTAGTGGCTGGTTTATATGTGCTCATTAAAGTATTACCACTCTAGCTCCGGTTTCAATTGTCATCGTAACACTTGCTCCTAAAACAATTGGCCCTGTGGCCGATGCATTTTCATTATTAGCAAATGTAACATTTGCATTTAATTCGTTAGTATTTATTCTAAAGATATTGTTTACATTGTTAGCATCACCTATAGCTCCATCATTACCTTTATAGTAACCAGCACCACCCTGAACACTAAGAATATCCCAATAAGAGACTGTGCCATTAGAATATAGGACGGCACCATTAGCGCCGATACTACCATTTGCACTAAGAGAACCTGATATTGTAACATTGGCGACTGATATATTAGTGCCGGTTCTTAAATAAGTATTTGAATTAAATCCGCCTAATAAATCTGCATCTAAACCAGACCCGTTACCATCATTATTAGCAGTCCAAATAATATCACCATTGTACGTGATGTTATTGCCAACATCTTTTAAATATGTTCCGCCAAATGATATGCTATTAACGGTTAAAATAGCTGATTGTGTTGTATTTGAATTAGCACTAAGAAATTCTGTGCTAGAACCAGTTAACACATCATCGCCATTTACTGTTAAAGAACCCGTGATTGCGGTATTTGTATTAATTGCTAAATTAGATGTGTTTCCAAACACTCCACCGGATATGGTGTCAGTATAAATAGCATCTGAAGTGAAAGAACCGCTGATAGATGAATTTCCTATAGCAGTATTGCTATCAACAGTTAAAATAGAAGTGTCTAAAGAAGTTAATAATTGATTAATTCTTTGAAATAATACTCCGAAATTGTCTGATGATACGTCAACATTTGAATAACTTATTGTCATTTATTTAACTTTTCTTCTATTCTGCTTAATCTATCTTCTAATGTATTTATTCTATTTTTCAATTGAATAAATTTATTTTTAGATTCTTTATAGCGCTGTAATCCACCATCATCAGTGGATAATACAGCACCTGTTTTTTCGTCTTTATGAACATACGCTTCTCTCATTATATTTGCAACGCTATGCCTCTTGCATCGTTTAACATTGGTATTTTGGCTTTAGAATCTGATAGAAGAACTATTTTAATCATAAAGTTTTTAAAGCCTCTATAAACACCTCCATCGACATCGACATATTCTAAAATGTTGTTGTTCAGAGCATTTTTGAATGCTGCACTAGTAGCTGGGGCTGTTGCAGGAACGCCATATTCATATTCTTTAAAGTCGTTTCTATTATTAGTCGTGGAATATGTATTCTCACCACTAATTTTTTCCATTTTAGTCCAAACTTTCTCATCGATAGTTGTATAATCTTCGTTATTAAGGAATTTAATGTAAACCTCCACATCAGTACCAACTGGTCTATAGGCTGCCACATATGCAATGAAATCCTCAGCATCTTGATTATCTTTAAGTACTATTTCTCTAGAAATATATTTAGTGATAGCAGCGCCATATCTAGTATCTTCATCGGTGTTATCATTATTAATCATGTTTTCAATAACGATAGAGCTTTTTCTTAACATATCAATAACAGGTGATACGAAATCATTAGTGCTTGTTAGAGCGATATTGTATGTTGACGATTTATTGCCAGACATAGCAGTAATTTCATTAGATTTACTAACAATATTTCTCATTTTATCGAATTTTTCATTCTCAGTTTCAGGTGTAACTAGAGTGAAACCGCTATCAACAGCGTAGGAAGTATCAGTGCCTTTATGGCTATATGACAACGAAGTGAAATTAGGTGCTATAGATGCAAATCTAGGAACTATAGCTGAATATTGCTTATTATCTATGCTTTCAATTGTTGCCGTAGCAATTAGAGTATTTGTACTAATAGAAGATTCGCCATTCATAAATTCTCTATGAATTTCTATGTCGGTATTTGCAGTAAAACCACCAGATGAACTATCCATTATGATTTCATTTAGAGCTTCATCTGATCTTTGCACGTAAGCTACAGGATCTGAGTTTGCAGTTAAAGGAGAAGTTGAATTTGCTGTGTAAATAACGTCACCTACACTTGGCGCAATTGAACTATTAGCTTTATTGATACCGTCTATAGTGACATATTCATCAGCCTCATTTTCAAACACCGCAGTACCAGTTCCTGTAGTGAATTTAGCTCTATAGAGATTAAATTTAATATCCTCATCCTGTATAGCTGTCCACGTATTTCTGTTAGCTGACACGAAAGTAACACCAATATAAGGATTAGAAAATACTTGCTCTTCAGTTGCTACATCAATTTCACCTAATCCAGCAAGCCAAATAGTATATTCTGGAGAATCGCCATCAGGTTTGACTTGAAAACAATAATAAAGATCTTTATTGAGAGCAAAGACATCATCAAAATCTATTACTGTTTCCACTGTGCCGTCTGAGGATATGTTAACATCCACTGATTCTATTCTTTTCTTAGCGATAGTTTTAGCAGTATTAGGATAACCATATGCCATTTCTGTTATATAAATAGTAACACCTAAAACATTATCCTTCGTTTTAAAATATAATCCGAGTTTATCTACAAACATTACAGATGATTCTGGTGTAGTGACTAAGAATGATTGAGATATTGGATCACCGTCGTCAGATGGTCCGTTGCCTCTATTGAAGTCGTCACCAAAATTATTTCTTGGCGGAGCAATAGTAGTTCTGTTTACATTTATAGACGTAATTTCTCTAGTGTCTGGCGAACTAATAGCAGAAATCGATGGATCTCTAGTATTAAGAGTTATTTCCTGAGATGTTATGGCTAAATTAGATGCAGTATAAATTGTCTTTGCACCTGATAGAGAAGCATCTGAAGATGTTTCCAAATCATCAATATCACTTATAATAAATTCTCTATCACCGACTCTAAATTCACTAGCAGGAATTTTAAATATTCCATAAACTGTTCCTACAGAATCAGCCGTTAAATCTGCTCCAAAATCTGCAGTTCGACTAATAATTTTATTTTCTTGACCTTGTAGAACATCCACAACGCCACTTAAAATACCTGGTGCACAATTAGCATCCATATTTTGTCTATCAAAGAATATGTGCATAAGTGTATTTGGTTTTAAACCATGTGCCACGAAAGCAATTTCTCTAGATCTCATATATGGATTAATAGAAATATCTTTAACGAATGATCCAAAATTATATTCTGATGTAGAAACATCTACATTTAGTTGTAAGCTATCTCTAGCGCTACTGGTTGTTGTAGTAGTCGTTGTTGTAGTTGTTCTGCCTGAAGTTGTTCTTTCTCTATTTGTATCTCTAGAAACTGTACGCCACTCACCAAATTGAGTCCCGAAAGGTGTTGCAGCAAATTCTTCGAAAGGTGTTGCTAAATCAATTTCAACATTGACTGCAGGAAGATTATCTTCATCTTTAAAATGATCGTATTCAGGATAAAGGGTAACATCACCTTTCCATTTCCATACGCTTTCAGTACAATTTCTTACTTTAGTAGCATATGGTTGTGAAATATAGAGTTCAGAAGTAAATGGTAATGTTACCTTAGAACCAGATACTTGTATAGATGATGAAGTATTGCTATTTAATTGATAATCAATAGAATGTTTCTTAAAGAACGGTCTTGCGACTTTAGTATCTTTATCGATAGCAATTTTATACTCAAAATCGTTAATTCTACCAAGATTGTGGGATACAAATGGTTCAGCAAAAAACCCATTCTTGAATCTATCTAAACCATTTTCATCTGGGATAATCAAATCTTTAGTTTGTTGCTCTAAGAGATTAAGCACACTGTAATATTCAACTCTACTCAATCTTTTATCCAACACTCCAATATCAGACATAGTATAACCACGATTATATCTTAAATTTATGCGTGTTTTTAAATCAATTCTATTATAGATTTCGCCTTCACGAGTGGTTAAAGATGGGTACCCGGGCACTGTAATACTTGCTATTAGCATGCCATCAGAAGGTGATATAGGTGTTTTAGTTTCAATATTTGGTTCGCCCTTAGTAACAACCAAATCGCCATCTTTAGTGATAGATAATAAATCAATTCTTGGGAGGTAATATTCAATATCTGCTTGAAAATTACTATCTGGATCAGGTATATAAGATCCAGATGAAACACTTATGAAACTTGTATTGGCTATTACTGGATTTTCTGTAGCATTTCCTTCAGTAGTTGAAGAATTTGCTGTATTAAACCTCTGAGGTCTAAAGTCGACAAGACCTCTAGCATCTCTGCCATTAATGAGTGGGATGTCACCAATATTAATATTAGTGCTATTTGCTGTGTCACCCTCATCTTGAATGGGATATGAATCAACGGAGAAGAAACCAGCACCAGCGGTAGTATTAGCCTCAAAGTGATTTAACTTAATTAAAAGTTTCGAAGACGCTGTTAAATTATCTGCATATGCTGGATTTACTACTAATTTACCATGGTCATACAGAGAATCTCTATGTCCATTATCAAGATAAAACCAATTAGTTCTGTCGGGATTACTTTCCGAATATGTGGCACCCACATAAACGGAATCAATTTTAGTAATATCAATTAAACCAAGATTAAATGGACCAGCAACTCCTGCAGTAGCGCAATCAATTTTAACAAATATATCTTTTTTGATTTCTTTCGAAACACCAACTGCTGTTGTTCTTAAGACTGGGAAGTTGCCGTATACAGTTTGTGACCCTGAATCAAGAGACATATTCGTTGACACGGAAAATTGTGTATTTGATAAAACTTGTATAGAACCATTAGTAGATTCTGTGTTAATGATATGACCCTCTGGCCAGAATTGTTGCATTGTAACGCCTGCGACTGTCACATCGGCGTTGATACTCATGCTAGTTGAGTTAGCAATAGCGGTAATTCTTCGAACATCAGCAGAAGCAGGTAATCTAATAAAATCATTTTCAGCAAAATCAGTATCAAATGCTGTACCAGAACCAGTAATCGTATTACCAGACGCAGTAACAGTACCAGCAACATTTGCGCTATATGCTTCAGTTGAAAGTGCAACATCATAATTTAATTCACCTACATCAGAAAGAGTTCCAATAGAAGAATTTAATCTTTCACTACCGCCAGCATATGGAGAATTAAGAGTAAACGTTACAAATCCATTTGATTGCAGAGTTGCAGATGCTGTATCTCTAAATACAAATTGAGTATCATTAACGCCATTTATATCTGTTAATCTTTTAATTGATGAGACACCTAAATCGAAAACTAGGTTGTTATTTTTAGAATCTTTAATAAGAGCTTTACTATCTTCTAAAACAATATCGCCTTTGGCTTTACCGTACGCTGAATCTATATAGAAACTTTTAGCATTAGCAGAAAACGAATTACCAGAATCCATCTTCACGTTAAAAATATACATTCTATATTGGCAATCACCAGTACCTTTAGTACCATTATTATAAGCAAATGATCTAATATTTGCGGTGCCGATTGCGCTGCCAGAAGGCGCAGAACCTGCACCATCAACTTCAGATACTGCATTTTGAGCAGTGTCATAAATGTCAACTTCTGCAATATTATCAATATCAAAATTGCCTAATACTTCTTCAATGATGACATAGTTACCAAAATTAGCTGTAACAATCTGTGCTTGCGCTTCATCTGTCGTTACAGCTCTTTCTACTTCAATTTTTTTAGAACCAATTAATTCAACACGAGCGCCATCTACATAAGCAATACCAGGTGAAGTTTCGTAATACATAAGAGAAGTATTTGAATTAACTAAAGTTTCTACTGCGAATGGTTTTATTGTATAATTACCTGATTCTTCTTTGGTTCTGCGATTAATTTCATCGCCCAGAAGATTATATGCGGGATCAGTGTGTTCTTCAACTGGTTCACTGTTATTAAATTCTGCTATAGGGAAGAATGAAATAGCAGAATTTATTGTAGTTTTATCAACGGCATACAATACTGGTGTAAGTTTTAATCTATCAGCTCCAGGCGCTGCAAAATTTGGCTCACCTAAAGCGTTATCATGTAATGAACCATCTTCTAAATTGTTAATTAAAAATTCATCTGTTTTAAAACCAATAGCATAATTTGTAGTGTTAGTGTCATAATTTTTAACTAGAATTTTTTGTTTATCAACTTTAGAAAAATATCCTTTTTGATATACAATGCCATCAGATGATGAAACAGAATAAGCAATGCCAGTGGAGTTTGCAGTACCATTTGCAGTCAACATGTCGATCGTGTCAAATATATTGTTTGAATCCAGAGCACTTAATTTTTCTTGGTTTTCGTTGTAAACTGTAATAGTTTCGCCGGATGTGAATGTACTCACATCATTATTGGAACCATCTTTACCAGTCGTAACATAATTAAGATAAATTCTATTTGTTGCTGGGTACTGAGATATAAAACCAGAATAAATTAATTCAGGAACAGCTCTAACACCTGTGTTTGATACAAGCACATAATCTGTATTAATAGCAGAAAGTGTTATAGAAGTATTAGTGCCAAATTGATTGACAAGATGAATATAATTTTGTTGAGGGTTATATGAGAGTGCAACGCCGTCAACGACAGATCCTTCTTTAAAAATATGAGAAGAAAATCTAGATATTTGATTTTGTAGTATAGTTTGTAATTGATTTAACTCACGTGTTTGTACACCAAGAGCAGGTTTAAAGAGTATTTTAACGTACTGGTCATCATCATCATACGTATCAAAATATGGTGATGAAGTTAAATCTGTAATTATTTTTGTCATGTATTACTTTCTAAATTCAGTATAAATTTAATATCTTCAGAAACATTTTGATCGTGTTCTACGCCATTAGTGTGAGTACTATAGTAGAGAATACTGCCAGATAATGTTTCTGCGTCCTTATTTTTAATAATATTTATAGTACCAGTAACAGAATTTGCATCAGAAATTACCTCTCCGTTAGCAAAATCACCAATAACATCATTTATTTTAACGTGTGTAGAGTTGGAATAATAAATCATTCCAGATGCATTAGCACCAGTCACTAAACTACCCACAGCCATTGTTGTAGTAATATCAGCTGAGATACCATATGAAATAGTATTTTGCCCAGGTGAATTGGTATTAGGATTATTTAGTAAAGATGATCTATAAAATGTAAAACTATTATTAGGGAGTGTTTGATGTTCATTCAAAAGAAAATTAGATGAAATCATTAATTTTTTAGCGTTTAATTCACTTATTGCATCACTCCCATGGCCAAGTTCGGGCGATAGTAAAAATGTAACTTCTACATCTCCACCTGTGCCGTTTGTGGTAAGTGACAATTCAGGTTTAATATAATCACTTCCAGGATCAATAACGATGATTTGTGATAGTTCTTCATTCTCACCAATAACTGAGTATCCTTCAAATCCTGTGCCTCTTCTATCACTTATTTCAACTTTTGGTGATATAATATATTCTGAATCAACATTAAGAGAAACGCCCGATGAAAACGTGATATATTTACCTGTCGAATTGGCGTATGAAGTTGATACATTTGTTAATGTTCCTACACCCGTGCCATTATTAATGTAAACATTAAAATTCTGATAGGCATTTGTAATAGATGACGCAGTGTCTTCAATTTTGTAAACTTGTGTTGATAATTTTTGTTGAACAGTGCCAGTATTATAAAGACTAAAATTAGTGTTGCCCTCATCGATAGTAACGAAATCAATCGTTCCTGAAACTGAATTACCAACAATGTCATTATCTTCTATAATAGGAATAAAATCTGTAGTCGAAAATTTATTAAATTCAGCTTCTGTTAAAGTGAACATATATTTCCAAATGTAGCCATCAGATTCTTCTATTAGCGAATTTCCTCTAGTAATCGGTTCTATAGTAGAAGGTGTACTTGCAGAATTATATATGCATTTATACACATCTCTATTTTGGTTAATAACATGAAAGTTGTTATTAGAAATATTATCATATCTATCATATGTTGTATTAGCAACCCAACTATTTTTAGAAATCAAGGCCGCAGTGTCTGTTGTTAATATTTTTTTAGCAAAAATGAGATTTCTTTTAGTGTTTCGGTAAGCAGTGTCATCAAATGTAATATCAGTTGGGAGAGTAACATCTCCCAGCCCAACATACATATTTTCGGCTAAAATATCAGTATTGATATTATTAAAAGTGTATTTAATATAAGAAATGCTATCCATTTAATTTTCCGTTATTAATGATTCAAATTGTGTATTTTGGTCAACATTATTTACATGTCTAATATTACCAAACGCTTTTTTACCAGATGGGTGTACTGTCTTTTCTAAAATATTCTCATACTGAGAAAAAGTTTCATTAGATTTAATATCATAAGAATATTCTTGGTAATAAAATGAATCCTGTAAGAATTTTTTATTGCTAAGAAAACTGTTATCATCTTGATAATATCCTTCCAATTGTCCTACTGCTCCTACAATTGTCCTGCCAGAAATAATCTTACCTGCGCCGTTTGTTAAACTAATAACCACACCATCTTCATAATTAAAGAGAGATGAAATAATAGTTACTGTTTCGGCTTTATTGATTCCAAAATCTGGATATCCAAGAATAACAGCATTGTTTCCCAGAAATCCTCCATTACCATCATCGATTTCTAAATCTGATATTTCTGTGTCATTAGCGTATATATCAACAATTTCATCATATCCAATACCAGGATCAAGTGTTATAAGTGTAGAAATTGGACCAACGTTATAGGTTTGAAATTGTAGAGCAACACCAATAATTGTAGTAGTATTTGCTGGCGAAATTCCAGGCATTGCATAGTCCGCTGCATTTAAATTAGTATTAGCATATGGAGCAAGAGCTACATTTGACACACTTAAAGTTAAGTCGGCAACAATCGGACCGATGATAAATTCAGCGCCCGTGCCTGGAATACCTCTTTTTACTACGGAAACATCAGTGAAAGTTTCTCTATAACCAGAACCATTTACTGTAATTTCTGGGTTAATAACACCAACATCTTCAATAGTGTCAATAGACGACACCACAAATTCTAAATCTGAATTTATGCTATCATAAAATATCTGGCCTTTAGATAAATCATTACTAGAATAAGAAATTGACATGCCAGTTAATGAACCTAATATTTTAGGGCTGTCATTAATTTCATTTATGCTGTTGTAAATTCTTTCATGTCTCTTGAATTCACCTGCGATATGTGAAATCCAAAGAATATTGTTTTTCTTGCCATTGTAAATAATATTTTCATATGATTCTACGAAAGCAGTTGCTTNAGAAATTTCACCGGTGATTTGTTTTCCAATAAGATCTTTATTTATTTCTTTATTAGAAATTTCCATATATTTCCTCTGAACCCATTTAGAGTTAGATAAACGAAACATATCTTTACCAGGAATATAAATATCGATTTCTTTGTTATAAAGCAATCTAAATAAAAGCCTAAGTCCTTCATGTGAACCTTTAGATCTATATAAATCTAAAATATGTTTTTGGAGAAATCTTTGATCACCTAAAACACTTTCAGGCATGCTATTCATGTATTCTTTTTTAAAGTAATTTAAGAAAAGATCTTCTGTTGTATCAATATCTAAAAGAGTAGGAATTTCTTTCGCAGGTGCAGTATATTTATTACTCTCCATCCACGCATAATAAACTTTAAGAAATTCAATATAGATAGGTCCGTATTCAGAATAAAAATCCGGAAACTGGCTTTTAACACTATCTTTAGGATTACTTCTATTAAGCATTAGTTTCAACCATAGTTATATTAAAATCAGATGAATCAATAATTATAAATTTGTTTTTCGTAACTTCCAAATCTCTGGATTTTATTGATGCAAACAAAGAAATATACCCAATATAACCCTTGATAGCTAAATTAAATACAATTTTGCCTGTCTCATAATCAACAGAACCAATAGTATCTAGTGCAACAGATGTTCCAGTATTATCTGTTGTATAAACTTTTAAAACACCATTTCCATCGTCTTCAATACAAGAATCATAATCAACATCATCTTTTGTATAAGTAAAGGTAGATGAAGAAATAGTTGAATCATGGCCAGCATTTTGAGATGGAGTATGAAGATCTAATTTATTTTCAAAATCAAATATATAGGAGGTATTAACATTTACTACAGGTGTTAATCTGTGTCCTAATCTCAAGAACGTAGAATTAGATATAATAGAGTCATCACTATTATCTATAATAGCTGCAATTTGCGAAGAATATACGTTTTGATTAAATTTATTGAACCTAGTTGTGTTCAAATCAACTAGGTTTTGTGTGATAATAGTTTTTAAACCAGCTTCGTTGAGAATTGTATCGTCTTTATTATATTTGACATCAGAGGTAATTTCAATATAAAAAAATTCCAAATTTTCAATTATAACTTCATCTGCTAATGATTTTTCTTCAAGAAAAGTTTTAATACGGCCGCTAAGAGTTTCTGACACTGTAGTTGAATCATATGGCTTTAACACAATAATCTGTTTACCAAATTTATTTACTTTTTCACCGCCATAAGAATTTACTGCTTCAATTTCCGGAAAATTAATAAGAACAAGATTAGTATAGTCATCTGCTATAACACCACGTTCCTGTGTAGTAAAATGACGAGGTGCTTTAAATTTAATGTTTTCATTACTTTCTCTTTCTGAACCACCATAAGATGATATTTCTGTTATTACAGTGATGTTACCATAACCGTCAATAGAGTTGCTAAAATCAAATCCATTAATATTATTACCCCCTGAACCAACAGTATCTCTGTAAAAAATTTCTACAATATCACCAGTACTTAAATTTCTACCCGTTGTACCGTTGCCAAAGATAATTTCATAATAATTATCTTTATAGCCCTGCGTGAAAAAAACTTCAGATAAAGCTGTAATGTCATATAAACTTTCAGCCTTTTTCCATTTTTTTCTCGTGCCATTAATTGTGACATACACTTCAATAGAATTTGCATCAATATTCTCTGATTGTAAATTAAATTTAGAAGTATAGGATGTGACACCATCTACTGATGCTGAAACAACATCAAAAAATTCTTGGATTGTTTCGCCTTCAAATATATCAATGCCTGTAAGATTATAAACACCATTTGTTCTGGTTAAAACGTGTGCTTCTTCTGTTATAAAATTTAATCTCTTAGAATCTATAATAGAGGTAAACGCATACCCTTTTGGTATAGTAATAGAATTAGGTGAGTCACCGGGAGATATAGTAACATTTACTGTAGATCTAGAAGATGTTCTGGATTTAGGCACGTAGTTTAATTCTTTAGCTCTGGAAACAATTGATTCTCTCAATTCTGCTGAATCTAAAAATGACTCTGCGCCTACCATATTAAGATAATGATTATTATAGAGAGTGTTTTGCATTAATAAATCAATTAAAACAGATATATTAGAACCTTCAAAATCATAATCATTAAAAATAGTTTGATTTTGAAGATAATTTACAAAGCTGCTTCTCAATCCAGTAGCATCAACATCAGATTTTGATAAAAATTGTGGCAAATTTATAACCTTTTATAGATATTTATTGTACATTCTTTCAAAAACTGTTTATTATTTTAAAGAAATTACAAATAGGAGAATAAATTATGTGGAATTTAATTGTCATTGTAAAAGTTATATCTATGGGTATTGCTATTACGTCAATGCCGATGGATACTCTTGAATTATGTAAAGAGGCTGAATCTGTCATACATTCACAAAAATCTAAATACACAAAAACTGTTACATTTTGTGTTCAAATTAAATAAATATTTAAAGGATTATATATGAATGTATTAATGGTAGCATCAGGTCCCTCGGCAGGACTTATTAATAAACTTAATTTAAAGAATTACACTGTAGTGGCAATCAATAACGGTTGGCGTGCTACAGAAGAATGGAATTATTGGGTAAAAGCATTGGATTATAAGGGTCAAAAACCTGTAATAATTCCACCACAAGAAATAATTAAAAATTATGTTGATTCACTAAATAAATTCGGTGGCATTCGTAATTGTGGATTTTCTATTACATTAGCAGCATCATATTGGGTTCTAGATGTTTTAAAACCAATAAACATGTTTTATCTCGGGTGTGATATGAACTACACCCCAGATTCTGAGGGTAAAACACATATTTATGGAATTGGATCTGATATACAAAAAAATGGTATATCAGATCCAGATAAAATGGTTGAAGATTATAGTAACGGGAATGAAAATTATTTACATGACATTTATATGAGATTTAATAATATTGCTTTAAAAAATGGCACTAATGTCTATAATTTATCCAACGACCCAAATACTAGATTACCATTTAAAAGATGTATTATCTAATTCTTCTAAGAATTTGACTTATAGTAATAGGATCGAAACTATTCTTAACTGAAAAAGTTATTGTAACTACATAATTATTTAAATCATTTTGTGCTAATGCCTTAACAGAAATTAAATTAGCACGTGGTTCATAGTTAGTAATAGTTTCTTCTATTCTTTTTTCTACTTGATATTCTGTTTCTGGAGAAATATTTTCGAACAAATCCTGAGGAATACCAGCGCCTAGGGTAGGTTTTCTATATCTTTCATATGGACCAGTAAAAATCAAATTTATAATAGAGTTCTTTACCGCTATTTCATTAGTAGCGAGAGTTATATCTCTTTTTACTGGGTGTCTCTCAAAATCACGTTTAAGATCACTATAAATTGTTTCTGGCATTAGCTCAATCCTCTAATTATTTTTAAATATCCTGAATTATTATTCTGCATGTGATTAGAAACATTTAATGCAGATTGCCACCCGTTTTGAAATGACGAACTAGAAAATGGCGATTTGGAAGTACCACAATTACAAGCACTCATAGCTATTTGTAATGGTATTGCCACATCTGCAGAATTTAACGTAAATGTTTCGTCATCCAATACGCCGGTTAATCCTTTAACATCAGTAACGATACTATCTATTTTTCTATCTATATAAGAACCAGGTGCTGCGCTGCTACCGCCGAAACTAACTTTATTAACAAATTCTTTAATGTTCATTGCATTCTTTAAAGAAGAAAAGTTCTGCATACCAAATGAACTTTTACCAGAACCAGATGATGGCTTTGGAAATACAGCAATTTTTTTGTTAAATATTTCATTCATATCCATAAGTGACAAAGCAGTTGGAGATTCGCCAAACAGTGCTTGACCAATGTAGCTTGGCATTTCTTTCATTGGATTTTTAGCAATTACCGCCATAGGAATTCTTTTGCCTTCAATTAACTCGGACATAAAATGTCCAAGGGCATCTTCAGCAGAATTATTCTGTAATCTAACAGACGCTGCACCACCAGATAATCCTCCTAAAAGATTTCCGATATTAGATATTAAGCCACCTATATCATCTGAATCCGCAGACCCAGCGTTATTTTTGCTCTGAATAAATCTAGAAAACAGATTTATAATTGCATCAAGAGCAGAAGCCATATAAGCAATTTTATAGAGTTCTCTTATAGCTAATATTTCAAACGGCACTCTGATTATGTTTTGATCCTTAAGTTCATCTATCTCAAGAATATCTGCAATTTTTATCATATCATCTAAATTATCAATTGAACAAAGAATAATAAGAAAATCAACTATCGTTTGATAAGGAATTCTACCATAATCTGCTATAGAATATGCTAATTTTTTAATTTCATTATATTCTTTTAAAGTCAATTGCCATGAAGTATCATCATCCTGTCTCTCGTTTCCTAGAACCGTGATGGCATTACCAACGAAATTTATATATTTTGCCGCTGTCTGAACCGCACTTGTGAAATTTTCTATAGAAGATCCTGAACTCATATCTCCAAAAAATTCTGGTTTTTTAAATACTCCTCTTTGCACATCAGCAAGAGTATCTACATCTAATATTATTTCATCAGTACTATCTTCAGTGCCCCGCGAAGGATCTTGTTCTGCCATTATTTAACGCCTTTTTTTCTTAAATATTCAACCGATAATTTTTTAATATTGGTATGACAGGCTGGATCAGCACAGGTCATAACAAATGGAGTAGCGGGAGAGTGAGAAACTCTAACATGAACATGTGTTCTGCCACTAGTGTTTCTTTCTAGGAATACTTGATCTATTGGTAAATTGTCTCTAGCAAATGCAGCAATTTCTGCATGCTTTTCCAGAGACCTGGACGGTACCACCATATCAATTGCTTTCCCTGTTTTATGATTTCTGCTATTACCTCTATATGCAGATGTAATAATAATGTCAGGAAACTTCTCTTTAATGGGATCCAGCACATTATAAGCCGCATAAATATGTTCTGTGACTACTGCTTTTCTAATAGATGGTGGTATTTTATGTGAATGTTTCGCGTTTGTCAAATCGCCCAATGTGAATAATCTGGAAATTTTGCTAGAAGAATTATGTGCACCTGGTACGGATATTTTAGGATCAATACCTTTAATATCAGATTTTCTATTGGCCGGCGATACATCTGGAATGTTTCCATAATCACCGATAGGTGTTGCTGGATTTATGTTACCGTGATTTTTGGATGAAT
Source organism: Hyphomicrobiales bacterium (assembly GCA_002746425.1). Taxonomy (GTDB): domain Bacteria; phylum Pseudomonadota; class Alphaproteobacteria; order Rhizobiales. Next base: position 109,572 of record NVXB01000001.1, read on the forward strand.
ATTCTTTATATACTTCATCAGCAGAATCAGTGTAATCATGTGAAACAGTGTAAACAGAACCGCCATCAGCAGAATCTCTAGTAGCATTACCAGGAAATTTAGGATATTTTCGAATACTGGTCATATTGTCAACAATATCATTTGCTTCCATAACATCTGCTTCAGTTGCTTCTTCCGCAGAATCTGGAGATAAAGCAGAAGCAACTGAACCTATAGCAGGTGAATCATTACCAGAAGTAATAATTGGTGTTGGTTGATAAACGGTTGGAGTATTTAAATAAACGCTTGAACCACCGACTTTAGCAGTATCACCCACTAATTCTGCTAATGGAGCTTCTACGCTTGCATATGAACTACCGGACAATTTACTAATAGGTGAAACTAAATCTAAACTAGAACCACCAGAAACATCCATTGCACCACCTGCAATAACTTTATTATTACCAGATGCAGAATGAGTAGCATTTCCACCAGCCTTAGTATTTAAAGCTCCGGTCGATGACATATTAAAATCACCATTTGTATTTTCCGTTAAATTACCTATAGATGATATGAGTGTTTCACCAGTTGTCTGTATAGTTTTATTGCCCTTAGTATTTAAAACAGAATTACCTGTAATTTTTTCAATATGATCTCCACCTACATCTTTAACTTCATTACCAGAAATCTGAGTTCTTTTATCACCTGCAATTGTTGATCTGCTAATGCCGCCAATAATTTCTGATAAGTCATTCGTAACTTCTCTAGAAGCAGAGCCATCGACCTTTTCATCCAACACATTCGTGGAAAGTTTATATCCACCACATACAAGATTAAATGTTCCGCCTATATCAAAATTGGCATCGCCGGAAGTATTAAAGTTTAATGAAGATCCCTTAATGATGATTTCACCTGATGCTGATAAATATGCATCACCATAAGGAGCAGATATACCAATACCCTTTTTAGAAGATGACACTAAATGGATAGCGCCATCTGGATCTATTTTAATAGCAGCTCCTGAATGGTGTATTAAAGAAATAGATTCACCACCAGGACTGTCGTTTAATTCAATTGTTGTACCCGATTGAGAAACATATCCCCATTTTTCATCCATTGTTCCGGAAGAAATTTGAGATACGCCATCCATAATTCCTGTCATAGTAGATCTTGATTCATTTTCACCTATAAAATGAGGATTTCTAGAACCTGTGTCTACTAATGTTTGTAATGTCGGCGCTGTTGGGATACTGGCAGAACCTGTATTTGTTAAACCATTTCCTATTGCTGTAGTATTTTTATTATGTTTTCTTCCTGTTTCCATTTTCTACTCTTTATAATTGTGGATCAATAGTTGGTTTATTGCCGCTATATGAATATGAATTGAATATTTCATAAGCAAATCTTAAGGATTTTTTATAAATTGGATGACCTCTTTTTATATAACCGCGCTTCAAGTCCCAGCATCCGTTTCTCTCGAAGCTAGAAAATCCTGCAACAGCATCTGGCATATTAGAAGCAGATAACCATCTCCTTTTGGCTGATTTCTCAGTATTATTAAGTTCCCACCACATAAAATCTAATTGTTGGTCTAACCTTTTAGTTCGCCCATATCTTTTATGTAATTGTCTACGACGTGGATCAAGCCATTGGCATATACCCCATGCACGTCCTTTATATCCGCCCTCAATAGCAGGATCAACGTTTGGCGATTCGACTCTCAAACAACCCATTAATGCTGAAGTGTGAAGATGCAAATTAGAAGAAGAACCCTCAGCTTGTAATTTAGCATATACATAATTATAAGCTTTGGCTGCATTTGAATCACCGGGAATATTAGTTGTAGCGCCTGTATTGGGACTGTCTGAACCACCACCTGTATCGCCCGAACCGGTGGGTTGACCTACAAATGTACCACCATTCGATTCATATACTGACATAGAATAACTTGTTCCATTTATAACACCTAATACAACAGGTTGCATAAATCCTCTGTCAGGAGAAAAACCGTATACCCAAGAATCGACTTGTAGATTATGTCCCATTGTGCCACCCGCGGTTTGACCACCAGTAACTGGATATCCTATTAACGCATTTGGAAGATCGGATGAATCTACTTGGCTCTCATCTAACGGATGAATGCCAAATATTCTAACTTTAACAAAACTGTCGTCTACTAATTCTTTTACAACACCAACCCACCAGTGCCAGGAATCACCATAAAAATTTGACAAAATAAACCCTTTTTATATATTTATGTTCCTATGAAAGAATCAGTAGCAGCATCAGGGTTATATTTGGAATCAAAATTAACTGAAGAATTATAAGAATCTTTTTGTATTCTAAGAGAAGTAGCGAATTCACCTTTTTGATTGATAGTATCTCTTTTTTCTGTAATTAAGAAAAATCCAGAAATAAGTTCATCCTCATCATTAATGTTGAAGCCCTGAATTTTAGCCACTTCCATATAAAACAACTCACCTACATCTAATTTAGGATCACCGGGTATAGTAACAGTTATATCAATCTGCGACAGAGCTAAATGAGCAATAATATCTTTTCCCCATCTTTCTCTTCTTTCAGAAACAGGATAGGACAAATCATTTTCTTTTTGATTATTAATTACATAATTTGTTCTATTAGACGCTTCTTCGCCGTCATCAATTGGAGTTATAGCAAGATATTTAGTAGTATTTAATTTATTATTTTCAATGTTGATGACTTCATCTGGTTTCGTTTCGGTGACAAAATATGATTTTTGCGCCATATTAATTTCAAATAATCTGTTCTGAAAATATCCGCCAGAAATTTTATCCAGAGTAGAATGTCTTCTATTGTAGGTAATATTTGTTACTATTCTATTATCGTTAGACATTCTTTCAGATTCTTCTACTTCATCTGAAATATATTTGTACCCATTCTTTTTGGCGGCTCTTCTCGCTGCATATGTTCTATTTTTCCCAAACATATCCTGTAGAGATTTGAAATGATAACCATTTTTATTCTGATAAAACATATATGAAAATGCTTCATTAGATCTTGGTGTAATAATCTTCGACAACATATTAATAGCAGCGAATGGCTTATGTGCAGGGATAACAACTATTTTCTGTTGTTCCACACTAGGAAATGAAAAGAAAGGCTTAGTTTTAAATGATGGTAAAACTTGTTTTATAGGTTTTTCGATATACTCATTAAAAATGCTTTTAACAGCATCTGTGATATCCCCTTGATAAGCGCGCTGAACCGTACGCCGAGCATTAGCCCAGGCCTCAAGAGATATAGCATTAATGATATAAATCATTGATCTGCTATCGTCAGCAATAGCAATATTTTGCACTGATTCTATTATCATTAATTCTTCTCGTTGATCACCAGCTTTTTCGGTTTTGTAGGAAATCTTTATTATTTCTTCGCCTGTTAATGGAAAATTAGCAAACAGCCCAATAGCGTCATTAACAGTAATTTCAGCTCTTATCACGGGCGAAAAAATTGATTCAAACATATTTATTTCCAGCACCTGTGCCGCTATGTTTATAGAATTTTTTGGTGATGCAGATCCTATAGCGCCTTCGCCAAACTTGTAAACATAAACTTCTTCTATTAAAGCCTGAAATGCTGTGCTAGCCATTGATAAATTTCCTATTAACAAATAATTTAGGATGATTGAATATATCGTCCTCATGACTAGTACCTTGGTTCAAACTATTTAGTTCCTTCTTAGTGCCTAAATAATGAATTTTGATGATATATTTATTTACGTCATCAATCATTCCAGTAACAAATTCTTCATATTCATTACCGAATTGTTTCTGTCTACCCATGTCAGTATTTCTGGTTTGATGTCTAATGATTTTTTCACCAGTAGATTTTTCAGTATTGGCATTTTTATACCAAAAATTATAAGGTTGTATTTTATATCTTTGAGACAATTTTCTTTGATCTAATTCAAACACAAAAATCCCACCATTTTTTATCCCATGTAATCTTTTTATGTAATTTATGGCAGCTTTAAGTGATCTGCTAAGTGAAACACCTCTAGCGAATTTTTTATGAGATTGTTTGTGTTTAATATCAAAATTACTACTACCTTTAATTTTATTATAAAAGGAGATTCCCTGTGCACCATCAAAATTTGTAGCATGATAAAGCGGTGCATCTCTGCCTTCTTCTAGGTATTGTTTGAAGTTATGCATTAGATAAGTCTCTTAATTCTTTATTAATTTGGTTTAAATATTCGTTTGAAATAAGAATAATTTCTCTTTTACTTTCATTTAATTCCATCTCGTAGTCATACACGTAGACAGGAGTCCAACCAGCTTGTTCAGTAAGTGTTGAGTTATCAAATGTGTTAACACTCATTTTCCAGGTTTTTCTGCCGAATTCAAGGTCTGCATCACCCACACCTGTATATTTGTAATGGGAAATAGTAGTTTGTGGCGTTTCAACATCGCCATATGTAGTAATTAAATAACGGTAAAAATCATCATACGATTTTACCCAATCGGAATGAAGATCATGAATATTATTCGGTAAACATACTAACCACTCATAAGATGAATCACCATAGTAATCATACGCGATTGTATCTGCTCGTTCTCCGTCTTTTACGGTATATGGATAATAAATTTTATACTTTTTCAGGAGATCTTTTATTAATCCTATTTTAAACATAAGATTTCTTGAAGGTAATCCTTCATACGTAATTTTAGGAAAATATGTTGAAATATCCATTATTTGTTAACCCATTTCTTAGTATCTATATTCCATAGAAGAGGATGCTTTAACAATTCTTCATCAAAATATTTATAACTCAGAAACTCTGTAGTAACATGTATTTTTATGAGAAATTTGTCCAGATTTTTAATATCACCTATGATATTTTCTTCATATTGATTTATAGGAAAACCATTTGCTCTTACATCATTTTTTTCTCTAGCTACGCCTTTGCCACCGTAATCTCCTAGCCCAAAATGATTATATACCATAATTTTATGTCTTTGTGCGAGTTTTCTCTGATCAAGCTCGAAAATAACTCCTCTATAATGCACATGATTATACCATCTTTTAGCAAATTTAAAAGATCTAGTAAGAGAAATGACATTTTTAGGCGTATCCATGGCCGGTGGAAATTGTTTATGCCGTGTTTGAGCTGTCATAGTGTTCATTTTTAATATTTTAGCTGCATTGCGTATACTAGTTCCATGAAAGAGCGGTGCATCTCTACCTTCTTCTAAGTATTGTTTGAAGTTATCCATTACTATTTCCTCTTAAAACATTCCTTGTCATTATATTTGTTTCCATAAATGTACAGGATATTTCAACAGTTACCGGAGCGCCGGATTTGTAAAACACCATGCCATCACCTGATGATGTGTTAATAGTAAGGTCTGAAATAAATGATTTATAATACTTAGGAAGATATTCTTTGCTCTCACCTTCGAAATCTACATATACAAGATCAGGAAAATCTAACGCATATCCTTCATATCTCTCTTCTGGCAAAATTCTTTCTCTAATAGTTTGTAGAATTTCATTAATTCTATCAGATTCATTCTGAGATCTAGCAGACATTTTCCACGTTAATGCATAAGATCTTAATTGAACACCATCAAAGAAGGCTGTAGTGTGCGGGTTTTTGATGACTCCGCCAAATACTTGACCGTGTGTGCGTCTATCATCAGAAAAATTTAATGGATTTAATGCAACAGCTCTTGCTACACTTTTTGGCATTTCGCCATCAGTAAAAGAATTAGCCATAGTTTTAGTGAGATCAGCAATACTCATTCCTGAACCAGCATTATAAATTCTAAGAGCTCTGGCAACCCCAAAATCAAGACTAGTATTACCGCCCTTAATTTGGATAGTTTCAGGAATTTGAATAGGCATTGGCAAATTTATTATTGCTGTTGTTGTGTTAGTAGCAGCAACAAACGCTGTGGGCCTTTCGTATTCTACGAATCTTAGAACTGTACGTTTAGAGAGAAGTTCGTTTAACGGATATGATAAATTACTCACAGCCTGTGAAGCTCTTCCTGCAGTATTGTTAGGGTTTGATGATGTAGGTTGTGGCATTTATTTACTCTTTATAATTATTTATTAAAATATTAAGATGATTTGTTAATGATATTAATGGAATCATCCCATACTTTTCTTTGATTAGCACCTGACCATCTCGCGAGTGGTAAAAATAATGCGAAATCCCATTCTCTAACATCTATTTGAATCACCTGTGACTGTATTTGGCTAGTCAAATATCTTTTAATGCAGGGTTTGAAATATTTGAATTTCGCTGCTGAATTGAGAATGTCATATGACAACGCTAATTTAGTTTTTTCATTATATTTCCTATCACTAAGAACGTCATATAAATTGTCCATTAATCTGGCTCTAAACATAGGTGGCAAATAATGAAGATTAATACCCAGAAAACCATCTTTATACATTTGTATAGGAAATACCATAGGAAATCTATCCCAATATGGTAAGGTAGCTTTATGTTTAGCGTCATAGAAATAACAAATCATTGTACCGGGTTTTATTTGTGTGACAACATTAGCCTTAGATTTTTTGCTATTCATGAATCGTTTAGGATTTCTATTTCTGGATAAAACACTTGTGGCTTTATCTCTTAGAAAATCCTTTAATTGATCAGAACCATATCTAGGATTGTTTTTCTTTGCTGCTTTTTCAAGAACTTTAGAAAATAGTAATGCCATTATTCTTTACCTCGTTCTAAGTTATGCATTGATGAATCTCCTATTAACAAATAATTTTTTGTGGCTAAACAATTTTTTATATTCTTTATTATCCTGTTTGTCGAAATCATAAAAAGCTTCTTCATCCATATGAAGCTTAGTAATATAATTATCAATATTTTTAATTCTTAGTGTGATAATATATTCTTCATATTCATTAGAAATTCTTTTACTTGTTTCTTTATATCTTGCGGCACTTTTTTTCTTGTTGCCAGCCTGAATATCCATGTCGTATGAATAATTATATGGTACTAYTTTATATCTCTGAGATATTTTTCTCTGATCTAGTTCTAGTACGATTTTATCTGTAGTCCATTGCAACGCATATTTAAAATTTCTTGTAGTAGAAATACCATTTTTACGTTTCCCATTTATGAGAGCAGGATTATTACCATACTCTAAAGTATTGGATTCGAGTATGTATTTTATGCCAAGGAAACTTGTGCCATGGTAAAGCGGTGCATCTCTACCTTCTTCTAAATATTGTTTAAAATCTAACATCTAAATCTTTCTCTGTGAATATTTCAAATATCCAATTTTTCTTTTTAGCAAACTCTCGAGCAGCTTTCCATTTAGCATCATTAACACCCCAGGTCATAACTTCTCTTAGAAATGTTTTTTTCTGTTGATTTTTTCTTTTAACAGGAGGTTTAGTTTGAGCCAAGGGTTTAACCTCTATCATCATAGTAACAATTTCATCTTTAGTATTTTTAAATTTAACATAAAAATCCATAAAATATCTATGAATTCTGTCATCTATAGGAGATTTGTAGGGTATGATTACACCCTCAGAACTCCATTCGATGACATCAGGGTGATTATCCAATTTCACCATTAATTTCAATTCCCAAGAACTTCTGGCAATGATTTTAGTTGGATTGCCTTTATATTTACTTTTATGCTTAGGTTTAAAATTATATTTATTACCTTTATACATATGAAAAACCTTCTATTAAATTATGCGCCTTATAACCTATTTCAGAATATTTACATTTTAATATATTAGACCACTCTTTAGCTGTAAAAACTTTACCTTTATATAAAACTTGTTTCCCCATCACATAAGAAATATTTTCTACACCAAATTTTTTTAAAAAATTCATTCTACGTTTATTTTTAGAGTTTTCAGAATGTTTTAAACCCCTATTTTTATCAGCAATTTTTTTCTTAGTTTCTATAGAATGACATTTATTAAACATTGGATGATTTTCTTTATTTGATAGTCTTTTTTTACTTTTTTTCGACATAATTTCTTTGGTTTTTAAAGAATGCTTTTTTCCTTGCATGGGATTTTTTCTATTTTTAGATTTATGATATGGGTTATTTTCGCCACTTATGTTTTTAGACAATTTATTTCTAGTATCTTCAGTTACAATTCTACCGCTTAAAGATTTTGATATTTTTTCTCTTCTTTCTTTAGTAAATATTAATGCGCTTGGGGGCCAAGTGCCTTTACCTCCAACACATAAGTTGTAATTTCTTTTATGTCTTATAAATTCTTCATCTACTATTTTTTCTTCTTCTTTAAGAGCATTTTCAGAAGTATCATGAAAACTTATTATTTCTCGTTTAAAATTTTCTTTTCCATATTTTAAAATTGCCTTCTTAATGAGTAGACCAGATCCCAAATAACCGTCGTTTAAATCGTTAGTAGATCTTTTACCTATATAAATTTTACCATTAACAAGATTAGTTACTTTGTAAACAAAATTATATCTAGCCATTTACAAATTTCCCACACTAGTTCCATGGTAAAGCGGTGCATCTCTGCCTTCTTCTAAATATTGTTTGAAACGCATCTCAATTCCTATAAATATTATTAATAATTTTAAATATTTATAGGAAATTGAATGTCAAGTATCATCGATATAATGGGTATCATAAACAAATATAATGGTTTAGCGGGTTCAAACCGGTTTGCAGTTCAAATTACTCCTCCTCCAWCTTTAGTATCAGATGCTAGAGACATAATGTTTTTATGCGAAACTGTAAACATACCAGGAATTACCTTTAACACTGATACTATTAAACATAAAGGATACGGTTTAACAGAACAAAGACCTATAGGTTTAACTTTTGATGATGTCACGAGCACTTTCTTCGTAGATAATAAAGGTTTCACTCTAGGATTTTTTCAAAAATGGATGCAATTGGTTGAATCATTTGATCCTAATCATAGCAGAAAAAGAGTCGATGGGATGTCCCTAGAATCTTTTAATTACCCAGAGGACTATGAAGCGACTATAAATATATACTATAAGGATGCAACAAATGAAGACTTTATGGTATATACTTTAGAAAAAGCATTTCCCACCACTATGGGTTCTACTACATTGGGCTGGGAGATGAATGATACTCTTGCTAGATTTGCTATTACGTTTACATACAAATCATACTCTACGGGAGTTACAAGCGAAGTAGAAACTACAGATAACCAAACAATAGATACTAATTCTAATAATGCTAGAATCAATTCGGTATTGAATGGTGACGCAACCGAAGAACCAATAAGAATAAATTTATAATAGGAGAATATAATGGCACTACCAAAAATTAATCAACCATCGTATAATATTTATCTACATTCAATTAAAAAAGATGTTAGTTACAGACCATATACAACTGGCGAAGAAAAAGTTCTCATGATGATTTCAGAATCAAAAGATCCTAAATTCATTGCGAAGAATATTAAAGAAATTATGCAAAATTGTATTCTAGATCCTGATGTAGATGTGGGAAAATTAGCATCATATGATGTTGAGAATTTGCTCCTAAAAATTAGAGCTAAATCTGCTGGTGAAATTATTAATGTGAAATACACAGATCCAGATACAGGTGAAGAAGAAAATTTTGAAATTAATATTGAAGAATTGGATGTAACCTTCGACGATGAGCATGAATATGATATCAAAATCAACGAAGAGGTTGGTATTAAAATGGTGGATCTTACTTTCGAAAAAGTTCTAAAGTATCAATCAATTATTGAAGAAGCTGGCGAAAACGCCAATGCCGAAATTACATTTTCTACCATATTAGATTGTATTGAATACATTTATGATAAAGAAGAAATTTATAAAGTAGGTGACAATATTACACAAGAAGAGCTTACTGAATTTGTTGAAAATTTAGTTGGTATTTCTAAAAAACTCTATAAATTTATTCAAACACGACCTACTGTAATACATGAATTAAAACTTAAATCAGGTAAAACGAAAGTTATTAGTGATTTTAAATCTTTTTTAGGATAATGCTCCAGGGTGTTAACCTGGGGTATTATTATAATTTACTCTACATACTAAAAAGCAACCATAACTTTTCTGTTGAGGAATATGATAATCTTGTTCCTTACGAGAGAGAAGTTTTGGTTACTTTAATTAATAATAAGGTTGAATTAGAAAATCTAAAAAGAGCTCAGGAAGGATAAAAGAAAACATCCATCGCACTCTTTTTAGCATTTTCTCTTTCATAACCTAATTTCTTTAGAAACTCATATACATCGTTAGAGGGTCGTTCGATACCAATAATAGGCTTAGTGGCTTTAATTGTTTGCATGCTTCCTAATAAAGCTTTATATTCATGGCCCTCTAAATCAAACCAAATTAAATCTACTTCTTTAAGACATAAAGAATCAAGTTCTATCATATCCACAGAGCCATTTCCAGTGTAAGAAGTATCAACTCTATTCATACCTAAATTCTGTTGAGACGGCACTATCATATTAACATTGCTTCTACGAATTTCACCTAAAGCTTTATTATGGGCTTCTACATTCCATTTCATTTCATTCGCACAATTAGCTTTCAAATAATTAAATGAAGGCCAATATGGTTCAAATGTCACGACCAGATCAAATCTGCTTGCTAATAGAACTGGATATAGACCCATAGCACCACCAGCTTGTACACAAGTGCGCCGTTTATTTTGAGGTATAGCATCAATAATATATCTATGGGATGACATCCAATCACCTACAGGTCCTGAATTATGGTCTTTATTATTGTTATAAAATCCATATGTACCAGTATCTGATTCTGGCCAAAATAATGGATAACGCAAATCATCTATCGCTGGCATTTTTTTAGAATTTATCATCACAATTCCCTATTTAAATATTGTAATCTCATAATATCCATTGAAATATCATGATCACATTTATGTTTAATAAATCCACAGTTTTCTAAACCTTCTGGGATAAATCCATTATCAATAAATTCAAAATTAGTTTTAGTTTTGATATAAGTTCTGATATCGCACGCAGCCCAGTATGGAACAGTGTCATTTACGTTTTTCCCAACTGCTCTAAAAAAGCGTTTGAGAATGGGTAAATCGAAATCAGTGCCACGGCACCAAATTCGCTCTAATTTATCCATAGAATTTACTGATTTAATAAAAATTTTAACAAATTCTTCTATTGAAATGTCGTCATCACTTTCTTTAAGAATGCTCTGAGCTTCTTTTGGTTGTGATTTCCACCATTCAAGAGTATCTTTTTCAGCACGCCAACCATATTTATCCTGCTGATTTTCAACAGAAAATTTAGTGTATGTAACGTTAGATAATACATCCTGAAAATCTGACTTACCCAGTAAATCAAATGTTGTGAAAGCGCAATCCAGCACAATAAAATCATCGCGCTCGGCCCCAGTGCCGAGCGTTTCAAAATCAAGTATCAAATCTTTCATATTTTCTCCTATAATTTAATCATATCTTCAATAATATCATAATGATCCTCAAACATATTAATGCGCAGCATTCTCAATTTAGAGAGRGGAATCCATACCGCTTTATCAGCATCATCTGCACCTTTAACTTTAGGTAATGGGCCAGTGTCATTTAATCTAAAATAAAATGCGTTGGTAATAATAATGCCGCGATTAGATCGTGATGGTTCATCATAAGTATTAGTTTTACACATACTACCTTTAAGAACTTTAGAAGGAACTTTCAAACATGTTTCTTCAACCAATTCTCTAATAGCACCATCTACCATAGTTTCATTTTTATTCATAAATCCACCTGGTAAGGCCCAAGTGCCAGTACCATAATCGCCGCCGCGTCTCACTAATAGAATATGGCCAGCCTGAACAACAATTGAATCCACAGTATGGTGAGGCCCGTTGCCCCAAATAGATGAATAATCCTGTTCATGTTTATATTCTGGTAGTAAAATGGTTGCTTTGCCTTTCATAATTTTGGTGTAAAGCTCGAAAGCTTCTACTCCACACATGAATCTTTTATTATAAGCACCGCCATCAATATAACTACCTTCTCTAATGTTAGATGCGCTTACTAGACCTGAATATTTATCTTCATATGGAGGACACTCTATAGATTTCCATTTAGGAAACTTAAAGAGATAAAATGATGATGAGTCTTTGTTCATACCAGTTAAATACACATTATAAGTGGCGCTCGTGATTGTACGAATAGCGCCATTAACATTTTTCTGAACTTCTGTTAACCACTTATCTAGATTATAAAGATGATCTTCAACTGTAGTAAAAATCACTTTAGAGCGCTGTTCAGGCGATAAAGATTTTTGAATAATTTGTATGCGCTCGTTATAATTCAAGGGCTCACGTGTATTCATACTTTTGTTATGGCTACCCAACACAAGCACCACATAATCCATAGTTTTGAGAGCATTTGTTACAACTGACAAGTGACCTTTATGRAATGGTTGAAAACGACCAATAAAAACACCAAAATCTTCCATTACGCTACCTCCGCACGAGCACGAATTTTCTCAAAAATATCTGTTCGACATACTACATTCTCATCTTTTTGTTTACTATAATATACAGCATTAATTCCTATGCTAGCATATGATTTTTCTTCAACCACTGTTTTAACTTCGCCATCTTCTAAAATGTTTTTCATAACACCTCTTTTAGATTTTTTGAACGGCGCATCGATAGGATCTTTGTAAACATCTCTCCAAACACCTTTCACGAAAATTGAAGATGTTTTTTGAGCAAACATAAGTGTGTCTCGATTTACTTGCTGCAAAAGACCTCCGCCCATGCCAAAGGCAATATTTTCAGTAGAAAAACCCATAGCAAGAACATATCCTAAAATTTCACTGATATGAAACGGACTAGTAATACTATCTCCATAAATAATTCTGATATTTTTAAGAACCTTAAAACCCTTATGATTTATAGTATAACCAAATGATTTACTAATTGAATTAAGGATATATCTAACAACCTCAATAGCATCGCCAGAATCAGGTCGAATAACAATGGTCATATCATTATCAACAATTTTGTCCTTCAATTGAGGCCATAGATTATCAACAGAATCGTAAATATTATATGAATCAGAAACACAAGCAAAGATTTTTTGATTTTTGCTAATCATTTCATCTAGCATATTTTCATATGCTGCTAATTCATTTTCTCTACCCCAGGCAGTAATAGTACTATGTTCAGATGCAGGAATTGAAAATCCACAAACACCGGACTTGTAATATTTCATACCCTGTGGGATAGCCTCAATAGTATCTGTACCCATAAAATTAACCAAATGCGCCAAGCCACCAATTGCTGCTGATTCTGCGGAACTTACACCCCGAGCGCCAAAATCATGAAGTTTAAATGGTAATTCATCTGCTGGATTATCACAGCTAAGATCCAAATAATACTTAATGATTTTTTTAATTTCACGCGATAGTGTAGCTACAGTTGTAGGATACCAAATAGAACGAAGCATCGCAGTTTCTACAAAGGATGCTAACCAAGCGAACCTCTCATCTGTAGCAACTACGTTTGCTAGCATAATCCCAGGTTTAGTGATAGTTCCTTCAGGCAAACCAGTAATAAGAATTGGAAGAAAGCCGCCAAATTCGTTAACGATAATATCCCAATCCTCGCGATTAAAAATACCAGTTTGAGATAAAATAAGTTTTTCAGCTTTATCTACATCTTCCTTTGTAATTGGTGTGAGCAGATACTTATGCACGAACATTTGAAGACCAAAGAAGACAATTTCAGTTCCAAATGGAAGTGGCCCATCCATATCAATGCCACGTGATTCAACATAAGAAAAATTGTTTTGGATATTTTTTGGGAAGAAGCCTTTATGGCCATATTTGTATGCGTCAGCGCGCAAAATTAAATTATTCATTGAAAAATCCTTTCAGTAATTGTTTAAAATTAAGGTATAACTCCTATACCTATTCTTATTTATGTTTCATTATATTCAATAATAATACCTTCATCATCTAAATGAAATGATACTGTTTTAGGTAAATTATATAAATTACAAATAATATTGCGTAATTGACTACTATTAATCACTAGAGTACATTCTTTTTTTACTTGCGGCTTATTACTATTACAGTGATTCCATTGGCTATTAATACGGCGCGTTGGATTATTAAGAATTTTTTCTTCAGTATGTGGATTCGGATTCATTTTTATTCTCCTTAAATAAATTCAAATGATTCGCCCACTTTATTTGATTTAATAAGGTGGTACTTTTGATTAGTAGCAACATTTAAAATCACTGCTGCCAATTTTTCTGTAAGTCCAGGCCTCGGGAATTGAATTGTAGTATGAACTCCCTCACCATTAGTTACAATAAATTCAGGTGATTTACTTTCACTACCAGTAATATCATATACATCCATCTGCAGATTAATTTTTAGCCAATTTATTGCTTCGTTTAAAAAATCTGTATGTGCATAGTCCTGAAATTTTATAAAATATGGAACTCTGGACATTACATAAACTCAAATGGTTCATCATCATCTTCAGTCTTTACAATTTCACATTCATCACCTTCAAATGCAAAATCCAACCGAATTAGCTGAGCATTAGATTTTTCATTTGATGTTGGTAGAATTAAAAGCTGATATTCACCTTGATTGATAATTAAAAATCTAGGATTTAAATTTTGCATTACAGTGATATCTTTAATTTCTCCATTTGGAAAAACCCCTGATAAAAAAGTTAATACTTTACTTGTATAATTTTTATGTGAATAGTTTAAGAAAAATTTATTATCTGGTAGAAGTTTAGTATTAAACATGATATATCTCCATTGGTTATATTTCTATAATATCAAGATTTTCTGTAAAGTACACTATATAATCTCACTGATCTATAAAAAATATAAGCTTTATATTTAGGTATTTTTAAAACCAACATTGCTTCATAAAATATTGAATCAGCTGTTTTCCTATTAACCATTGGTGTATCGTTTTTTATAAGATATAATAGATAATCGTGGATGACCGCTGCTTTAGCATATTTCCCATCGGGTTTAAATATTTTAGAAACTGGCCATGGAATACTAGCTAAATCAGTTTCGAATCCTATTGGCACATTTATTACGAGATCCGGATTGTCTTTATCGCCGCTGTAATATTGAAATGGCTCATCTATAGAATAAATGTTACGCCATTCTTTTCTAATATATGAATATTTGAGAGGCGTAGTAAATGAGGACATTAAATTCCTATTTCTGCCATCATTGTTGCAGCATCTAATCGGGTCAAGTTTACATTAGTTCCAGCCGTACTAGAAATAACAAGGGTGTCTAATGCAGTAACACATCTGTTACCGCTGCGCACGGGCAATTTGCGAATTTGTGTAAAGTAACAATCATTGTTCTGTCTTTTCGCTCTCAGTAACAGTCAAAAATCGCTGTTGTTCCTCTTCATCGGTTAATGGAATGCGGGTTTTAATCCGAACACCGCCGATTACTTTTGATTTCATTTTATAATAAGGCATCATGGACCCCAGGACATCCCGATTTCATTACGGATGGCCCCGCCTATGCTCATAACGTGCCCCGTTAACGCCCCGCCTGAGGCGAACTTGCGAGCGGCATCTCGTTGGCGCTCACCTGTCGTGTTGTTTACATCAACGAAATCAACATTGGTCCAGCCCTCTGAACCACCGCTACCATCGATACGTTGAGCGAAGGCAAGAGCGGCTCCTCCTGCCGGTATATCAACCGTAACCGAACCACCAGTGAGGTTTTCATGAATATCAAATGGCGTGTTGGAAGAATGGCCAACGATCCGATACCAAGCTAACGAAGCAGCACCTAGGCCACTGGTTATGATGCTAATATCGCCTGTTAGCCCGGTTGGCACGCTTGCAATAAACACGGACTGCCTTCTCGATTCATCTACCGATTGTGAAATCTGAGTTGCTGGAATCCCAGCCACAGAACAAGCAGACATTGCGCCTGCTTGCGACCATCCAACAACTATAATCGAACGACCCGCATCAGCATCGCCCAAATCGGCTGTTGTTTGCTGAATAAGGGTTGAGCCAGACTCCGCCGCGACAGTGAAGCCTTTGAAATCCAGCGCAAAAGCAGTGCCAGATCCGGCTAAAAGCATATGTTGACCAAACATTATCTTATTTCCTTTGCTGCCATCCATGCCGTATCAATCTCAGCGGCCGTTAATCCAACCACAGGTGCAAGTGCAGCAAATAATGGGTCATCTCGATTAAATTCTACTGAATGTTTAAATTTTGCCTTTGCAACCGCCTTTTCTGTGGTGTCTGGAATGGCATCAATAGCTGTGTCAACAGCCTCAGTTTTGCCCAGAATTTCCAACATGGCGAAGAATTGAACCGCGTTTAATGGATAGTCAACCGGGTCAGTTGATGGCTCAATAACAGCCGGGACATATTCATAAGCCTCTATGCCTGTATCTAACAACTGTTGAGCCGTGGCACTTTTCATAAAATTACGCGAAAACGTATAAGTGTCTTCTGGAATTTTGAAACCTTCAAAACTAGATAAGATAACTTTCAGCGGAAATGTCACATCGTTTTGTGTTGAGATAGTTCTAAATCTAATAGTCATTATTGATAATCCAAGGTAGAGGAACATAAAATTTGGGTTGTAGAAATAGCTAATCCAACAATTATATCAATTGAATTAGCAGCTGTAGAAAGAATTGGTGCCGTACCACCTGGGAATAAAAAATAAGAACCATACGCTAAAGTTCTAGAACCAGTGGCATCTTGTGTCAATATCCAAATATAAGTTTTACCAGCAATTAAATTTGTTGGATTGGCTAATGTTCTGTTACCTGCGAGCGTCACCGTGAAAATATTTGATAGGCTTGCGTCTGTGGCAATCGAAGCGGCATCACTTAAAGCTACTGGAGTAATACCTTGCGATTTAGTAAACACTTGAGAAATATTTAATTGAGCTATTGATGTATCAATAATCAAACTATCCATAACAACAGAAGTTGAATTAGCAACTAAAACATCAACTCCGCCAACATGCATAACAACACTATTAGCGAAATATGTTATAGAATTATTACCACTACTTTCAAAGACAATATTTTCCGTTTGTAATGTGCTCATTAACGTGTCCACCCGTATATTTTGATACTAGTATTTATTATTTCTGTCATGCTATATTATCTCCCAATAAATATCGTCTCTAAAATTCTCTGGGGCGCCATCAATAAAACCGCCAGTTCTATCTTTCATATCCCAGGCAACTTCGTATAATTCGTGAAACCACTTAATAGCAGTAAATACTAATTCATGCATTTCAAGATGTGTTAATTCATATGTTTTGTTGTTCATATCTCTGAATTTCATACATGCGTTTGTCATGCCAGCATCTACAAAAACACCACTCTCAGACAAAAGAGCGCTATAAATTCCTAAATCTGCTCCAGAAATTTTAATACCACTAAATCCTGTGATATTTATAACAGTACCTAACGCCATTCTACGAATTCGTTCTTTATTAATTTGTTCATTTGTGACATCTAATTGGGACAAATAAAAATTCCTTGTTTATATTTATTTATAAAAAAAGGAGAGAAATTAATTTCTCTCCTTTTAATTATTTGATAATATTTTTAGATATATTTTTTTCCAATTTTCGCATTCGTTCTTCATCACTATCTATAATAGGCGCTAGATTTTTAATTTCGCTTTCTTCAATAATTCTAATAACATTAGTTTCCTGTAACACAAACTTAGGGGTGTCTTTTGAAAAGAAAAACACATAAATCAAATTTAGTAAAATAACCGTTATTGCAAATTTAAAAAAGTATTTTTTAGTTAAAGTAGAATTAAAAAGTACATCTAAAATTTTCCAGATAAAGTATGATAATATTAATGCTGGTATTGTCATTTTTAAAAAGGCAATAAGACCATTAAATAGTAGGAATTCCATCTTATTTCTCCCTAAAGGAATTTACTTATTAGTTGGAGCGTTATAAATAACGCTCCAACGATGAATACACTCATAAAAAGAGCTTCTCACTTACTAAATACTTTTTGTGATAGACCAACTTCGTCCAATGCATTGAATGGTACAAATACACTACTACCAGACTCTGCAAGTTTTTCAAGAACTTCAAGCTTCTTATATTCAAGATATTCTTTAGTTACAGATTTTGCGAAAATATCATTTTCTTCAGCTGCTGCTAGAGCTTTTTCTCGACGAACTGCACGATTTGCTTTTGCAGCTGCCAATTCTGTTTCTAATTGAATAAGACGAATTTGCTTTTCAGCTTGTTCTCGTTTAATTGCTTCACGCCGTGCTGCTGATTCTTCTTTTTGTTTAGTAATAAATTCAGGAAACTGAATATCAGCTAAACCTACAGTTTTGAGTTTGATTGGTGTACTTTTCAGCGCTAACTCCAGGGCTTTAACCAATTCTGCATTTACAGCGTTACGAGAGGAATTAATCTCATTAATACTATATTTAGAAATCACTGAACGTGTAACTTCTCGAATAACCGGCTGTGCGTATGTAATATACACTCGATTAAAATCAATCATACCTACTCGTGAACTAATATACTCAGGAGTAATTTTAGCTAAAATTTGATCAGTTTGATTGTTTCGAATAGAGGCAGTCATACGAAGATCAAATCGCATATTCAATTGGTCTTTAGGCATAAGAAGTTTAAACGATTCTTTAGCGCTTTTATCTGATTTATCAACGAGAATAAGTTTATCACATACTTGACCAGGTAATCCACAAAATTCTAGCCGAAAAACTGACGGAGTATATGTATCTGGGAGATAACCATTCTGTGTTAGAATTTTTCCTTCTGTAGCAGGTGGTACTTCCACAATCTGGCCACACGCGGCCAGTGAAATCGCTAATGCGCCCATAATTAAGATTGATTTCATTGTAATTTTCCTTTTTCATCTTTTAAAAATAATACGTTGTTGCTAATTTCATATGCAAGCACATCAATTTGATTATAATGATTAGCAACGATTTTCATTATAATATAAATTTCTTCTTCTGTACATGCAATTCTTACTGGAATCATTCTTTCAATGAATAATTCTCCACTATCTTCGTCAAGCCATTGACCTTTTGCTGGTGCATAGATAGTTAAACCATTTGTGATTTGTCGAACTTGTCGATCCCATTCTTTATGGTGCTTTGTTTTAAATGGTTTACCTTCATTGGAAACCGTTGGAACATAGATCTCATACATATTTTTATCGCGATGAATAGATGAAAGAGTATCTTCAGCCGCATCTAAATAAAATTCCCAATTTTTACCGCATCTATATCCAAAGGGATCAAGGCCATCCATTTCACATAATTTTATTGCTCTATCCTTCATTTTCAATATTCCTCAGTTGTTTAAATATTTTCGAAGCTTCTTCGAAAGATCCACAATGCAGAATAGGTTCCCAAATAGAAAAGAAAAACCACACGTGTTTCTTTCTTTCAATTCTCCAAAGTTGTGAATTTTTATCTTTTTCAAAATTCAATCTAAGTGTTGCTGTAGCAAATTTTTCCATTATTTCTCCAATGCTTTAAATAAACGAAGCCACATGTTATTAAATTGGCCTTCTTCTTTATATAGAAGAGAATAGAACATTGGCATTTCTTTTCTATATTTATCGTTTTTTGCACCTGACTCACAATTCGCGATACGATCAGCGAGTTTAATAAACGTAGCATCAGTGCTTTTAGCAATTTCATTATAAACATGATATTTTGACATCCCAGCGATATCATGTTTAAATTTTGACTGAGAGTTATTTGAAAGAGTTTTAATAGCTTTAACCATAGGTAAAATTTTAAAACCAACATGCTTTAAACTTTCTATTAAAATTTCCATGGTGATTTCAGTATCTTCCAGAATATCATGTAACATACCTACAGCAGCAAGTTGATCATAGGTCATACAGAGCTCATACCGGCCCATGAATTCTTTTATGACAGCAACGACATCATCCAAGTGTTTCATATATGGATCTTCACCATACATTTGATCTGCATGCCAAAATCTAGCTATTTTTTGAACGTTTACTTCTTGAAGTGACATATTATTCTCCATTAATTTAACTTAAAATAAATATAAACTAATGGAGAATAATTGTACACTTATTTTATAAAAGATATAGGAACAAATTGAGTTGATGAAGAAGTTTCCTCAGAATGAATATGTAAAACATTATATAAAATACCTGTGCCTTCTATGTGGTGCACACGTGTTATCATTCTAGTAGTTGGAAATATAACATCATCAATTATTTCCCAATAATCTTTATTTATGCTACCCATCAAATATCTCTTTCATTTTTAAATGTGGCAGTGCAAACAGGGAATCTTAGTTTTCCCTTTGGTGTTCTATTCTGAAAGCGAATAGTAGCTGTGCCGCCAATATATTCATCTTTTTCTTCAAGCATTTTTTTCAGGTTATCGAAATTACCTCTAATACCTGAGCGTTGAATTTCGCCGTTCTCTAGTTTAATAAATAAACCCTTTACATACCCAGCCCACGTGCCTTTACCTTCCTCTAAAGAAACAATATAAAATTCGCCATCCTCAAATTCTTTTCTCTTTAAAAGAGATTTAGAACGTTTATTTTCATATCCATATCCAGGAAGACGAACCATTTGACCTTCATAGCCTTCCTCTAAATATTTGCCATAAAGATCGTCCAATTCTTCCTGATTATTTACTAAGAGAGCAGGAGTATGAAAAACATTTTTACACTCTTTAATAAATTCACACATGTATGTATGGCCCATTCTTACATTAATAGGCTCTTCACTAAATCTATCATAAACATGATAATTTACATTTCTAGCGGATTCTTCAATATCATCAGGTGTCGGTTTGCTCTTACGAACCAGAGAAATGATTTTATCAAAATCCTCTTTAAGTTCATGATTATATAATTCACCATCGATAATAAGATCTGGTTGCTCTTTAAATAATGGTAAAAGTTGTTCGTGAATGTGTGGAGTTGCTACTAATGGTTTTCCATTACGAGAAAATAATCCATCGATTGTGGCAATACATCGAATACCATCAAATTTTGGCTGAGAATAGACAGGAAATGAGACTTTTTTCATTTCATCTTCATATTTTTTAGCTAACATTGGTTTAAAGAAAACTGGTTTATTTTCTTGTGCTAATTCATATGTTTCATAATATCCGCCCTGAAACAGTTGATGCTCATATTTTGATGCTACTTCTAAAAGAGCTTGTTCATCTGGTGTGGTGGCATTGCTTTTTCCAGTGTTTTTTCCTTCAGCAATCTGCCAACCAGAAATAACAATCTTACCATCCAATACACCGGAATGTGTACGATATTTATCTCCCTCCACTTCAGCAAACCAAGTTCTAATATTTTTATTGCTATCTTTTTTAAATAAAGTTCTAATCATTTTTCACCTTACATTTTACAACTGTTTTGCCATCAATCACTTCTTGCGAAATGACCTCATCACATGTTATTACATATTCAGATTTTGTTTCTTTTTCTTTTTGAATAAATGGAAGTGAGAAAAGAACTAAGAAAGCACAAATGCCAACTTGAATAATTTTATTAAAAAGAAAAAAGTGTATTAAATAATGTTTCATGTCTCATCTCCATTTTTATATTCAATTAAAGGACAATGTTTTTCTTTCCAGGATTTATATTTAATCACGAGAATATTACTCTTTTTTTCTTTAGCATTCTTATTCATTTGTGAAACAAGTTTAATTGCTTCTTTACTCTTTTCAAGTATGCTATAAATAAACGCTGCTAGAACAAGACCGCCGAACAACAAGCCTGCTCCTATTACAAAAACAGAAGATGCTAAAACCACATTCGTTAAACCGAGTGTATAAATAATTAAACCGCAGAAAATCCACAAACTCATCGTAATGATAATACTTAGAGCAGGCCAAAATACAGCATTACGCCAATGAGAACAAAAATCTTTAGGTTTAGGATTCATATAAATACAATTGCTAAATGCGTGGTCAAAAGACGTTGAATTAGCAAATTGAGTTTGATTTAATGATTTATACACACTATAAAATTTATAGAATCTATAGTGCCAACTGTTTTCATCGATAATTTCTTTATTCATTGTATATCCTTTTCTATCAATTCGTCTTTTACAATTTGTAAAGTGACTTCTTCTCTAAATCCCTCGCCCTGAGTTTCCAAATAATCTCTTCCGCCATCAACCGCAACATCGCCGTGACGATAATAATCGTGACGATATCTTGAAAAAATAATATCACCATTTTCTAATTTAATAGCATGGAATGGTTCAGTAGCAGAAATGCCATCAACCATCATTAATTCGTTAAATCCATTATAATAAAGACCAAAATAATTCGATCCCTCTGGATGTTTCTTTTCAGAATAAAAAATTGAAACCGGTGAATTAAACCAACCACGCGAATCTTTTAAACATGTGGTACATACATATTTTGCTTTGTACATTTCTTCAATTTTTTTCGTGTCTTCGGCGGAAAACATGCTTCTATCTATAATCATACTATTCTTTCCAATGATATGTTGAATTTCGTGTTTTGAAAATTACGTTCAATCGCCCATCTTCTTCATCATTATATTTTTCTACAATTTCTGTTATATAGGTCGTGCGCCACCAATCCTGCGCAGAATAAGTTCTTCCAGTTGGACAACCTACTTGCATTGCAACACCTACACGAGGAATTGCATTATGTTCGGTCCTCATAATTTTCTCGCTTGATGGTACATTTAATATGTTTGTTGCACTATCTTTATTGCCATCCACATCCTCAAACCAAAGAGCATTTGACATAGAACCAGAATCACCTTTATGGTGAATTATTGATTTATCTTCATTTATTGCAAACATCCAAACCATTTTATTTTCCTTTATATTGCTATTTTATCCCTAAGAATATCCCTGAGAATATCCCTGACAACCATAATAGCTTTGCCAAGTAAATTCTTACCTCGCCATTTACTTTCATCTAAAATATCTGGGTGAGAATCAGCCATTCCAATTCCCCAAATATTATCCCATGGCGCAGCTTCAACGATATGTTTATTGCCACTAAGAAGGAGTTCTTCTTTCATATGTTTATTTTGAAGGAATTTTTGGAGAATTCCTTCAAGAACAATTTCAAATCGCTTAGAAGCCCAAACTGTTTCATTATAATTTCTCACACTTCGACCAATAGCTTTCTGCCTTGAGGGATTGAGAGTTCTCATTATCATATTAGCAGCTTCAATATCATCAAATAACATAGCCTTCTCATACATCATATATTGTTCAACACAATCGAATCTAATACCATTAATCTGAAACGGTGAATGACACCAATTAGAGTAAGTGCCGCCAGTAAAAAATATATATTCTTTCATTTTATTTTCCTTCAATATTTACAAAGTTGTTTATGATGTTCTTCAGCAGCAGATTTAGCTAGCCCTATATTATCATAAGAACCAATATGAGTGTCATTTTCTAAATAATGACAATTCCAGCTCCCATTTATATTAAGCACAATTTCATATTTTAAGATATCTGTAACCAAACCAATAGAACCGAAGTTTACATTGACCCAATCAATATTCTTAGACATTACTGGTGCAACTGACATATCTTATTCTCCAATAGTTTCTCGTTCATATGTTCTATTTAATATATTATTCACTTTTATGAAGGATGTACACTTAGAAAGGTGTTTTAATTCACTGGCACCAGCATAAGTACATGTAGATCGCAATCCACCTAATATATCCTGAACAGTATTATTTAAACTTCCTTTATTTTTCACTTTAGTGATTCGTCCTTCAGACGTTTTATATTCAGAAACTTTTCCATAGTTGTTCTTCATTGCAAGTGTCGATGACATACCATAAACAATAGCATTATTCTCATCATCGAAATCTGAATTTTCTTCATGTCCACCCAGCATTCCACCTAACATAACAAAATCAGCACCAGCAGCAAAAGCTTTTGCAACGTCACCTGGAGTATTACATCCTCCATCGCCAATAATGTGTGCATCCAAAGCGTGGGCAGCTTCAGCACATTCAATAATAGCAGAAAGCTGAGGATAACCAACACCGGTTTTTTCGCGTGTTAAACAATTAGAACCTGGTCCAATTCCAACCTTTACAATATCGGCGCCCGCTAAAATTAATGCTTGTGTCATTTCATGAGTACATACATTCCCAGCGATTATGGTAATTTTTGGAAATTCCGCTCTGGTATCTTTTACTTTATCGATAAATTTTTCAGTATAACCATTAGCAACATCTAAACATATTGCCCATGCAGGCCCTAGTGTGATTGAATCATTAATACCGAAGGATGGAATACCATAGAAATAATCTTCAGGATTACTAGAGATACCCTGCAATGGTTTAAATTTAGAAAAACAAGTAAGCATATGATATTTGCTTAAAACCTTATAGGTTCCATAATTGCCAACAGAATCCATATTGGCAGCAATAATTGGAACTACATCTATTTGTGCTTTACTATGCTTGAATTTAAATGTTCTATGAAGTACTACATCTTTTCTCGATGTCAGTGTAGAACGTTTAGGTTTAATGAGGACATCATCAAAATCATATTTAGTATTTTCTTCAATTCTCATTTATTATCCCTTTTATCATATGGATGGTGCAAAAAATTCCATATTTTACTATTATAAATTCTAATTAGCACGAGCAAAATTAATATGAACGGCCATAATATAGATGCGATCATAACAGGCATCCCATATTTGCTACCTATAATTTGAAATGGATGGTCTCGATATATTATAAATCTAAATGGGTTATTGATTAAATAAACAACCAACATACCAATTGGTATGTATATTAAAACATAAATCATATTTATAATCCTGCTCCTATTAAAATTGAACCTAAAAATAAAAAACCAAAAGCTGAAATAAGTAAACTCTGTAAGAGAAAAATTTCCTTTAAATCTAGATTTTGAAGAAATGAAATCATGGTTTCATCTGAATATCTAAATGTAAAAGCTATATGCAAAAACATGCATATAGCTATAATCAATACCTAAATTCCATAAGTAATCATTCTACCTCCCAAATATATTCTATAGTTCTTTTACCGTATAAATGTGCATCGTATTTTTTCCTCGATGACTGATCCATAATAAACCCATCACAATAAACAAAAGCATGGTGGTGGGTTGTGATTAAATATTTTGTTTCTGGTTTTGCATAATGAATGATCCAAAAATGCAATTTATATTTTCTCTTCAGATTTAATTTTTTTAAATTTGTTCCAAATTTATTTGCTACCATAATGTAATGAAAAGGTAGAGTAGCACCGTCAAAACCAATTCGCCCACTATAAATGACATCTTTAAAATAATCATATATCGTAGAAATTTTTTGATCTGTGATTGTTGCTAAGGCCAATACACCGCATATTGGTCTATAAGCATCACTCTTTTCATAATCTGGTGGATATTCAATCATGGTAAAAATAAAATTATAAGTGTAGCAAGAATAATGCCAAATGAAAGACTACACCAAAACGAAGTATTATTCCAAATGCTATTGTTTTTCATTTGCTTTCCTTTTAGGTTTATGAGAGCCCCAAACATCTGTTGCTTTCACTTTAATATATTTTTTATTCTTTTCATTGGGATTAGGGTTCTCAATAGTTAACATAACATTTTTACCCACTGCCCACGCCTTCCGTTGATTAAGCACCCGATTACCGCTAGCTATATAATCTCGACGAAGAGAATTTTTGAGTTTCGTATCAGTACCAATTTCACCTTTAGATGTGTATTTCATTTTAGCCATCAGTTTCTCCTTAAATTACTCATTTTTTATTCATATCATCTTTTTATAGTAAAGTACACTTAATAAGCACTTTTATCTGCTTTAGGATCTGTATACAGATCATATATGAAGTACCCTCGTTTTTCAAGAACTCTAATTTGTTTCCTGGTCATTTTAGCTTTATCATCTCTATAACCTTTGGTGAAGTGATAATCATTTTTTTCAACCAAGTGACAGCGAATAAAACCCAGGTTTTCAACTTTTTCAACAGTTGTGCCTAGTACATTATAAATGACATAATCGTGACCTGCATAACCACATCCAAACCAATCTCCGTTTGGTGCAATCCATCCATGTTCTTCATCTTCGTGATCATCAATAAGTTCGCTATGAATCATACCCCAGTGTTGCATGTGTTTTATTTCCTTGGGTTCGATATTTCCAATATCAAAGCCGCCGCGCGCAGAATTTTCATACCTACCAGTTTTCTTATTATAATGCCACCAAGAAAATTTCTCATAACGAGGATCGACTTGAATAAGATGAAATTCCTTTGTGGCACCTCGCTTGCCAAGAATACGATAAATATTTTCATTATCTTCGCCGACATTATCAGCAACTTTTTCATAAATCCACCCAAACAAATCTCCTTCAACGTTATGTTCCATGGAAATATAAAGAGCTTCGCCTTTCTCAATGTTGTGTCGCAGCGCCCACCCAACAAAGGAGCCACGGCACGGCCGTGCAAAAATCATACAATCATTTTGATCAAAATCATAATAATCAGTAGTAGCATCTAATTGTTGAATGTCATTAATGTAGGGATTATCACGCAACATCCAATCAATAGCATCAACATCGAAACCTTTTCCACGCATTTGCATCGTCAAAAAACCATTTCCACACCCAACATCAACATATCTACGATATCTCCAATGAATACCTTCCATAAATTTCCAATAATTATCATTAGGTTTAAAAAAGATGTTATCAGGTAAGTTCATAATATATTTCTCGCTCTGTTAAGGACACTATTATAATTCAAAACTAGGTCTAAACCCTTAAAATTGAATAAATATCCGGTTTCATATGTTATATTGGTTATAGGAATTGCTTTTGCTTTTACAAACTCATAACCCTTATCGTTTAGTGTTCTTTGGATTTTTTTACTAAAATCTCGTTTAAAAATGTTAATCATAAACCACTCTACCATTGCTAATGGTGAATATATCATTCTGAATATTATATCTACGATGTAAAACCGAGCCGTATAAAATTTCCGTCGCTTCAACAGAAATTTTTGCTTCTTTATCACTTGACCACGATCGTAAAACCTTGATGAATGATAATAAATTTTCATACGAAGAAAGCCTAAATAAACAATAATGCTCATCTGATTCTGGAAAAATACCGTCCTTGAGATATTCTTTTACTGTCCAAGAATAAGATTCGCTATAAGTAAGAACATAATCTATTCTTTTTAAGAAATCACTTTTGTCTTCTTCACTAAATTTATATCCAGTGATATGAAGAGCTATAGCATAATCAGTGTCGCTTTTCATAATATATCCTTAAATGTTATTTTTCAATTCCACGCGCGTTATTAAATCCATCATCCCAGCCTTCTCGCCAACCAATTTCAAATCCATATCGCAAGCCGGACTTATAATTACCCTCTGTAATCACTAATATTGAATCGACCAATTCTTTAACATCAAATGCATGAGGATCAATATTAGAAACAAATCTTATTTAACATTCTATTAGTTGTTTCTTGGCGTACTTTCATAATATATCTCCATTTTCTATATTCAATATAATCAAATTTTCAGGGGATGTACAACGTTTAATATGTTTTTGTTGATTTTGTTACTTTAATAAATTTCTTTTTAAAATTGTCTCGTTTCCAATCACCTGTTTCACTGTCATTATCGTTATATTTAGCAGATTTAAAAGTTTCTATTAATTTAATTTTATTGGGTGCGATATTACCTTTATAAGCAAATGTATAAATGCTTTTCTTATTAATAGAATTATAAACGATAAAATTAATTATTTTTTATTGTTCTTTAGTTAAATTTCCGCGACTAATAGCGTTGCCAATTCTCTCATGACCAATTTCCATGTCGTCTATTGTAGCCCCAGGAATACGTTCAAAAAAATCAGGAACTTGTCTTAAGAGCCAATTATTTTCGTCTCCAGCCCACGCTTTAATAATTTTTTAAATCTCACACCCGCCGCCATTATAATTCACAAATGCCATTATACTATAAATATTAATAAAGGGAAATTAATGCCATATACATACTTAATAGGTTGGTCTAAATATAAGAAATTTTATTATGGTGTAAGATATTCTAAATATTCTAATCCTGAAGATTTATGGGTCACATATTTTACGTCTTCTGAATATGTGACCCAATTTAGAAAGAAATACGGTGAACCAGATATTATTCAAATAAGAAAAGTGTTTGATTGTGCAAATAAAGCTAAAAAATGGGAAAATAGAGTTCTAAGAAAAATGAAAGTCTATATTAGTGAAAAGTGGTTAAATAAAACATGTTCATATTCATTTCCTATTAGAGATATCACTGGCGACAATAATCCCATGAAGAATGAGGATATTAAAGAAAAAGCCATTAAAACTAAAAAAGATCGTGAAAGCAAAATGACTATAGATCAATTAAGAAAAAGATATGGAAGAAACGGTGAGAAATCATATTTCATTTGGGAGTGTGAAACATGCAACAAAAAAATCAAAAAATGGGGTACAGTTAAAGCTAAAGCAAAGAGATTTTGTAATAAATCATGTGCTGCAAAAACGATGAATAAAAGGAGAAAAGGCATTAAATTACAGAGACATGATATTAGAAAAACTATTTGTATAACTAATGGTGTTGAAACAAAACGTATATTAGAGTCTGCCTTAATTCCAAAAAATTGGAAAAAAGGCAGACATTGGAAACCAAGAAAAAATACTTAAACCAATTCACACCCACCTCCCACGCAAGCGGCAGAACCCATAGTATCAATATCGGTATATTTCTTTTCTTTTAACTCGTTAACAAAATCAATATCCTGAATATTCTGTTGAATTTTATACCATTTATGTAGAATGTAAACATCCTTTAAACATAATCCAGCTTTGTTCATATCACCATCGAAATAATTTACGGCATATTTTTTAAATCTACGAATCCAATCAGATCTCATATCAACTTCTTCTTGAGTAGCCTCGTCTTCATCCTGCATAGAAATTGTAATAGCTTCCCATAAATCTCTGAAGCCCTTAGTATGATCTACAATTAAACCAGAGGCAAACATAGATCCTGCGCCATATTTATCAATAATTTCATCTTCATTTACGACAGTAGTATTAGGTGCTTGTGGGAATGCTCTATCTCCATATTCGCCCATAAGTGAAATTCCAGCGAAATGATTTCTATTATCGAATATATATTTTCCAATTTCATCCCATTTACCATCCGGTACATCAATAGTGTTTGAAACATTATGTCTCAAACCCTCTTTAACACATAAATCTATATTAGTGCCTTCCTCTACCCATGTTTGCTGAATAAATTTTACTTTTTCCAGAAGTTTAATTCCCTTCAATTCGTCTTTAAATATTGAATTGGGGTGTGGTATAATAGGAAATGCAATCACATAATCAGTATTTCCAGCAGAGTGAACTGATTCTTCTATCATATAAGGACATTTTTCTTTAATGAGTTGCGCAACCTCTGTTTCCTTATTCATTTGAACATATCTTAGATATTGAGGAGCAGCTTCACCGTGTATGCCAGAAGCAGTGCCTAAAATTACGGAAGAATTTCCTGCAGGTTTTGCGCATGTGGTTCTTGCAGCAGGATTAATTCCAATAAGAATAGCAACTTCTCTATTAACATCTTTAATGATATTAGCGCCTTCTCTAAGAACTGCTTCATTAAATAACACATCAGGATTATTCATCCACCCAGTAACTGAACATCCAATTAATGCTTCTCTTTCAAAGATTTTACGTGTAGTTTCAGATACGAATTTAAAGTTAGTGTATCCAGCCTGAAGAGTTCCTAAAATAGCGGCAACACGACAAGCTTTGAAGAAATCTTCGGGAGTATTACACATTGCTCCATTAATTTCTGATAAATTACAGCCCTGAACACCGGAAATACCATTGAATTGAGGATACATACCAATTTCTACACAATTATGTACTAATATACCTTTATTACTTGAATTTAAAATATAAAAATTAGAATTATCCTGCACTTTAAGATCATAAACATCAACTATTTTATTAGTAATTTCTATTTTAGACACGAAAACATTGCTAGTTTTATTTAATGGTTTATTTTTACAAATGCTAATCAAATTGTTGATATCTCCATCAAATCTATTTTTAGGTAATGATAATGGTGTTCTATCATCTATTAATTTAAGATTTTCAAGTGTAATTTCTACTTTGTTTTTAATAAGAAGATTTACATTTTTTATCAATTCTTCGTTAGTAATTGAATAAAGATTTAATTCGTCATTAGACGAAAGTATGTTTTTTGCTTCTAAAATATTAAAATTTTCTAATGCATAAGACAACGAATCCTTAGCTTGGATATATTCACCATTAGGCATTGCTAATTTATGTTCCGGTGTACATTCAAATGAATCACCATTTGATAGAGTAACTTTAATAACTTCTCTAATATCAGTTTTAAATGCTATAGCGTTTTTAATTTCAGTTTTCCAAGAACCATCTGATGCTATTCCTCCAGAATAAACAGGAAAGGGTTTATTTTGTTTTGCTAATTCTTCAATTGTAACAGCGTTTCTACCATCGGCTACAGCAATAATAGTTTCACCTGCAAAACATGGATTAAAAAGAAATTCTGTAGAATCAGCAAACACAAATCCTGGTTCGCCAAAGGCTTTTACCTTCTCCATAATTTCCATAAACTGTTCAAAGGTAACTTTGTGCCTTAAAACAAGAGCAGAATTATTTGAACGTTTACGCTGCGGATTATCAATAAACCAAGTAGGGCTTGATTTTGCACTCATCATTTCTTGGTCATCAATAGAAAAAATACAAATAGTAGCAGATCTTCTAACACCTCCAGCTAATACAGCATCGGCTGCATGCATAAGAATGTCATATGCTTCAATAGGTTTTAGCTTTGTTTGTCCACCAAGTATCAATCCTTGAATTAAATATTCAATTTTATCTAATGCTAATCTTAAAGGATCTGGACCTGGTGCTTTAAAACCGCCTGAAATAGCGGCACCCTTCGGTCTAATATTAGTAAGATCAAAATAAACTCTGCGACCTTCATATTCAGGATGTTTTCCGCCGCCAGCAAAAAACGAGGACATTAATACATCCAGAGCTGAAGCCCATCCTTCAATAGAATCTTCTACCACATAGATTTTTGCTTGTTTAGTTCTAGGTTGAATTTTAGATAATTTTTTAATGTGATGTTTTTGTACAGATATTCCAGCACCTGCGCCGCATAAAAGGGTATGGAATACTTCCCCAAAAACTTCATCGCGATCAATATAAGTTGACGTGCAATTGTACAATCTCATAGGATTATTAATTATTTGATCACCGCCAAATTGCAGAGCACGTTGCGCGCCTAAAGCACGTTTTTGTTTATAACCTTCCTCAGCTTCATTAATAAGGATAGATAATTCTGGAGTTATTTTTTCTTTATAATAACCTCTATGCATATTCATAACACGAGAAACAGATTCGTTCCATGATTCGTATCTGTTTAAATTATCATCCCATCTGGAATAACCTTCGAAAAATTTTGCATCAGCCATCATGCTGCGTGCATCAATAGATGAATTCATATATTATTGACTCCTGGTATTTGTCTTCTTGAGTAAAATTTCGTTCTTACTTTGAAATTCCCACGTCAAAATATCATCTTCAGATAAAGCTAATTTATCCAAAAATTCCCTTTGAAACAATATTACATACTCATCACCAACTTTTTCTACCTTTGAGACATATACCTCAGAACTCATATTTTTCTCCATGCTTTTAATTTTATTTTAGCTTTAATACCAGAATAGGTATTAGCATCAATCACTGACACAATCCTTTTAGGAGATAATCCAGAAAGAATCATGTCATTAATATCTGTTTCTTTAATGTGGGATGGCCATATACAAATTGGATGGCCTCTCGTAATATATTTATTGTACTTTTCTACAATTTGAAGATTGCGAGGCTCATTATCTAATATAATTACAGTATGTTTACTGATGTTTACATCCGAACCTGCCATTGCTAAGCAGTTGTTAAGAAACAAAGAATCCAATGGCCCTTCACAACAATATACTGTTTTATTATAATCTATATCTTCTTCACCATATAATTTCTTATTATCATCAAACATAATGGTGATATATTTCATGGCGTTATCATCTAAAGCTCTTCCCTGAACACCGAAACAATTACCCATTAAATCTAAAAATGGTATTACGATTCTTGCATGCTCGTGCTTTAGAGCTTTATCTGAAAATTTGTCTTTAATAATCGAATTGATGTAGCTGTAATATGTTTTGGTGTAATAAAGTTTATGCCACTGGGCTTTAGGAATTTTTCTTTTAATTAAATAATTCCGTGCAATCTTAACATCCTGAACTTTCTCAAGACCCTTGATAGGATTTTGTTTTTTCTTTGGGATGGTGATTGGATCAGGTCTCCGCAGAGGCTTAATCTTTTTAATTTTAGTATCTAATATATATGATTGATAATAATGTTCATAATATGTTTTGAGAAAATTTACTAATGAATGACTATAGCCACAATTATGGCAATACACCATAAGATTATAATCTCTCTCAAGGATCCAAAATCTGGCTTTTGTTTGTGATTTTTGAGAGTCACCACAAACCGGGCATCGAGCATTAGCTTTATATGGGCTATAACTCTTTACCTTAAAACGATTTAATTCTGTTGATAAGCGGTTTGCATAGTCCTGTTGGATGAACAATAAATCAATTTGGTCTAACATAAAATCCTTTAATTAAGGATTATTAATATCACATAAGCATGAAAATGTACAACTATTCTATATAAAGTTTAGGATGATTCATGAGAAGTTTGTATGTTTTATCATCACTATACTCATCAAATATATGCCTTCTAATGTAAATTCTTTTTATATATTTTTTTAAATCATTGATAGGAGCTTTAATCGTTTCTTCGAATTCATTTGTTCCAGTAGAACTCATGCGACCTATTTTTGTAAACATCGGTGTTCTATCACCAATTCCAGGACGTTTATTACTAAAATTAAATGGAACTATTTTATGTCTCTGTGCCAGTTTTCTTTGATCTAATTCAAAAATTACAATTAAACGAGTATCATGTATTTCTCTAGCTACATAGAATGAATGTGATTTGATTCTACTAAATGAAATAAAATTTTTATTATAACCAGTGAAATTTGCATCTAATTTGTTTTCTTTAATTATTTTTTCGGCTGCATAAATGGGTGTTCCATGAAAGAGAGGAGAATCTCTACCTTCTTCTAAATATTGTTTGAAGTTCATCCTTTTTCTTTCTTTTCTTTTTCTTATTACCAAGAATGGTTTCAGGTCCGTTGATATGTGCTATTGCACCGTCTCCCATATTATTTGCAGGCGCATCTTCCATTAAAATTTTAGCCTCTGTCATATAAGATTCAAAAATAGCACCCATATTTAAAAGAGATTTTTCTATTTCTTCTTCGGACATATGTTGTCCTTCACGAAGTAAGAATAATGCAGCACCAAAAGTAGCAATTCTAGAAGATCCACCTGGAACTTTAGCCAATAATTTTTTTAAGTTCATTATCATTATGTCAAATAGAGACAAATCTCTTTTTTCATCGAGGGTCATATCCTTGCGATGCTTTAAGATTTTACCATTTTTATCTATAAAGCCACGTTTATAAGCTGGCCATTCTTCAAATTTAAGAACTAACTTCTTAATGAACGAATAGAGTAAAAATATATTGGCGCCATCTTTAATAATGCCTTCATTTATTTGTTTCATTTACTTTTCCAGTTTATATATTTCTTGGTTTAAATTAGTGCCGTGATATAGTGTTCTTCTAAATATTGTTTGAAACTCATTGATCCTCCACTATAAAATATTCTGTTGTTAAATTAAAATCAGGTATTTTCATGTTAGATATATCAACATTCTCATAGCTTATACTCACATGTTGTTTTAAAGAAGGATATGAGTGTTTGAAACCTTTACTTTTTAGTAAATCAAACTTTTGAATCACTTCTTTGCTGTTCTTTATATGTATAACCGCCGCATCGCCCAGTTTACCAATGGACTTAGGTTCAAGTATGGTGGACATTTTTTCTTTGCTATTCTCATATTTCATTTCGTTTGATGAATACATCACAGTTAAATGGAATACGAAATCAGATGGCACTGCCACATTATTATCTTTACAATATTCCATGAGTTTTTCATTTGTTTCTTTAGTAAATCTAATAGAAACGAATTTCTTCTTATAATCTTTTAAATGTTGTTTAAATTTTTCCATTAAAACAGCTCACCAAAAGTAGATATATCATCGGCATCCATAGTAAAAGTGCCATTTCTGAAATAATTATAAAAAGGATCAATAAGAACAGGTGTACTATCCTTTCTAACTAATATATTACCATCATGTATATCTGCAATTTTTTTATTTTTACTTATAAAAAGAGCTAATTTATCTAAATCTTTCTTATGTTTTGTGATATAAGCAGTTAAATCTAATTTTCCTTCGATAGCCCATTCAGGATCTAGCATGGCTTCAATGAATGAATCATAATTTTTATTGAAGCCAGATTTTTCTTCTAATTTTTCAAGTCTTACAGCCATAATTACGTCTGTAATTTTTATCACCTTACCACGGATTTTTGGTACAAACACATTACTCTGGTTTGCTTTAGCCCAATTAAGATATTTTAAATAGGCGGTGTCTTTCATGAAAACTTTAATAATATATGGATATTTTTTGTTCTCATAAACTACAGCATATTTACCAGAACCAATTGGTTTAAAAGCATATTTAGCGAATAATTCAGGCATTCCTGATCTAAAATCAAATCTATTATCTACTCTCTTAAAATCAGAAACTGTATCTTTATATTTCTTAATTTCTGGCGGGTTTCTAAGTTCCACTAAATATGATTTAAAGCTCATTTAATATCTCCCACACTGCTTCAATACGTTTTATGTCTTCGTTATAAGATTTGAAACGTATTGTTTCTATTCTGCTGGGCATTCTATTTAAATATAAGAGAAAGGTTTTTAAAAGTTCTTCCTGTCCCTTCAATCTTAGAAAAAGCATTTCGGTTGCTTCTTGTCCAAACACATTATATAAAATTATGATATGATTTATTATGAGATTTTCTTTTAAAATTTCTTTTTTCTCATACATATTAAAAAGTCTTTTAAGGTATGAAAATCTTTTAAGATCTTCATAGAACTCAGACGTATCTAAATGCACATTATCGTAATGTTTCGCTGCGTACAATGTAAAATTACTTTCGTTTAGTGTTTGATTCATTAATAATGATTTCTGTTCTCGTGTTCCAAAATATATGACATTGATGAGCTAAAACTATTATTTGATCACCAGAATTTTCGGGTATATCTATTTTCCACCCATTTGAAACATTAGGACCTACTGGTCTACTTCCATTTTCATTTGGCGGAGATATATAATGCATTCTTTTGATAACCCCCTCGGCAGTATCATAGTAAAACCATGCTATGGATTTTTGTACTAATTCACATCCTCTAAGTTTATCAAAATGTAGATCATATATATGAAATCTATTTTCATTTTCATCATCACTCTTAACAACTAGAAATGTTTCTTCATTTATTACAGGAAATAAAGAATGTTCTATGTCTGGGCCCCAGATAAATATTGGTAAAAATATCGCAATGCCAAAAAAAGCCCATACTAATGATTCCAAAAATCCAGTAAATCCCGTGCCAAATACTATCATCGTTTCAACCTATTTCTTTCTTCTAATATACTTAATGTAAGTGTTAAACTAACAATTTTGTCACCCAAATTTTCCATTTTTTCAGAAAGTTGGTCACTCTCTGATTTTAATTCAGCAATAGATATTTCCATTTGATTTACCCTAAATGAATAGCCGTTAAAAACTGTGACAAACCCAATCAAAAGACTCGCAAGAGTAATTAATCCAATCAAAAAACTCACAGTTCTCTGACTTATAGTAATAGTTGGAACATCTGATAAACTCATGACATTTACTCTTCTTTTGATTTATAAAAAACATCAAAGGTTTCTACTAATTCGTTTCCTGTAAAAGTTACATCAGATTTTTGGAATCTGGCTCTTTCTTTTTTTCTAGTGCCGATGCGTAATTTTCTAGCTGACCTATCAATGAGACCTTTTCTCTTTTTGACCATTCTTTCAATTCTATTTTTTTCAGAAGCTGATGCATTTTTAAGACTTTTTCCTTTAGTAAGAAACTTCTTAACATTTGATATAGCTTGTCTTCTAGCGCGTTTGTTGATTGTTTTTGTATTGGCTCTACGTCTCATTGATTTTCTACGAGCCACTTTAATTTTAGCTTTAAATTTTTTCATAACGCGCTTCTTTTTAAGACGTTGTGTCACTGATAAATCTTCTAATAATTCTTTCAGAGCTTCAATATGTTCATTCATGTCAGATAAATCGCCATCCAGAGCATATTCTACAATAGATTGTTCATCAGTAGTTGGTGTAAAATCAATAGAATTTTTTGCCTTTTCAGGAATTTTATTATCTTTTTTATCTTTTTTAAGCTTCTTATCAACCATTATTATCTCCAGTATTTTAATTATTTATAAAAAAAGGCACCCAGAAATAATTGGGTGCCTTTTATAATTAAAATATGTAGAGTTTAGTGTGTTTTAAATCTAATATGTTTATCTTGGAAAATAATTTTTTTAATAACCCGCATTCTAGCTTCTATCAATTTACCAACAGACATCTCTTGAATTTCGTCTAGTGTATATGTGTCAGACAATCGATCTTGTGTTTTAATGTATTTCATCAGATTAATAAAATCTTTATGGTTTCTGCCATAATCTGAATACGGCAATTTACCCATGTTATCGTAAAATGATACCATCCCAATGATTTCTGAATCATCTATGTGATTTTTAATAGCATCATAAAATTTAAATTTAGTGTTATCATTAATTTTATTGAAATTATGTACATGAGTATGATATTGAGCAGTAAATTTAGATTGTCTTTCTTTTACTTTATCAATACGAAGCCTAGCACAAAAATCTTCTACTAGCTTAATGCCGCGCTTTTCGTGTCCGTGGTGAGCAGGCAGAATATCTATAGGAGTAATACCTTTACCTAAATCATGAGTCAGAGCAGCAAACCTGATGTTAAGAGGTTCGTTGTACATTGCTGTAAAATCCAAAACTCTCATTGTATGAACGAATGAATCACCTTCCATATGCCATTTATGTGTTTGTTGTTTATTATCCAAATCAAAAATTTCTTTAAACCAATACTTAAAGTCACCTCTGTTTGAATGATTTTTAAGTAGAGTAAAGAATTTAGAGGGTTGAACATCCATCAATGCTTTCATCATAATGTTTTCAACTCTCTCGGGAGAAATATTATCATATCTAGCATTCGAAAAGGCAGTAAGAGTATCAATATCAATACTAAAACCAGGAAATTTAGCAGCAAATCTTGCAAGTCTTAGAACACGACACGGATCTTCTAGAAGAGAGCTCTGAGAAACTACCCTCAAAATTCTATCAGTAATATCATGAACTCCATTAAACGGGTCAATGATTTCATCAGTTTCAATATCACGCGCAATGGCATTAATAGTCAAATCACGGCGATATAAATCTTGTGTAATGGTAACATCTGGGTGAAACTCAATATCGAAATCTCTATAACCGGAACCTGTTGAAACTTCTTTGCGCGCTAGAGCATATTCATCACCTGTTTCAGGGTGAATAAAAACTGGAAAAGATTTACCAACTTTTTTAAATTCCCTGGAAATCATTTCCTCTTCGGTTGAACCAGTAACCACATAATCAAAATCACGGGGTTTAATACCCATGAGTTCGTCACGTACACAACCACCTACTGCATAAATTTTCATGATATTTCTCCTTATTATTTATATTATATCATTCGAAATTGTTTGTACATAAGTTAATTTTAATAAATATAATAAAGAATAGGAAGATTAATGTCCACAGCAAATGTACTTATACATAAAGAAGGTGATGAAATACAGGATGGAAAACGATATTTAGTTCGATGGAAAAATCGTCAAAAAATGGCGTGGCTTTCTTTCTGGTTTTTGATATTTTTCACTTTTATTCTATGGTTTGTTTTGCCTGTATGGTATAATCATATGTCTGTAGATTCACAAAAATGGACAGTACATATTACAAACTCTGCCGAATGGCTTTATATAACTCTTGGGACTGTTATTATTGGATATATGGGTAGTACCGCATATATCTTAGGTGGTAAAAAAATTGCTGTAAATGAGGAGGACTATTAATGAGTTCAGATAATCCTACTGTAAATGAGGCTTTAGTAAATGCCAAAGCTGTTAGAGAGGAACAGGAAGAAAAATCATCTCTTAGAAAACTGCAAAAAAAATTGTCAAATCTTGTAAATAATACTGCTGATTTACTTGATGATAACGTTGAAATGAATAAAAATATTGCTAAGGAAAGCAAAGCTTTAATAACTCCAATGGATTTCATTTCAGGATTTTCCGCCTTAAGGGGGCCAACAATACCAAATGAAAATGTTGATAAAGATATAACTATTTCATATGCAAATGTAGAACCAGCTATATCGCTGGAAGATACACAGAAAAGTGTTTTAAATGCTATCAGTGATTTACCTAAAACGTTTGTTACGCCGTTTAAATATTTTGCTGAAAAATTGAACGAAGTGGTATTTGGTATTCATGAAACTAAACTTATTGCTGATCAAACGCTGGAAACTGAAAATAGAATTTATGATATTATAGCAGAACAAAATGAAGCTATTAGAACAAGTATTTTAAGAGGCGAAGGAATGGACACACCAATTTTTCAGCCAGATCTTAGTTTTGTGGATAAGTTGAAAGTTGCTATTGACGAATCTATTAAAATGATGCCAAATTATGCTCAGGTCAGTCTTGGGTTAGTAGGAAGAGCAATAAATTTTTTCGTTAAATTAACAGCAATTTTAATTCCATTTTCAAAACTTCTTTTAGGTGGAGTAGTATTAGCTACTGTAGCTACAATGGGTACATTTGCAGGTGAATTCGAAAAAACAGGTAAGGCGCTTAAAAAGCTTTTTGATAGCGGTGATTTGAAAGAAGTTGGTTCTAATATACTCAACACGTTCGGTTCATTAGCTGAAGATATTGCAGATAATTTCGAATGGAGTGATGATTTTACTGAACTTATGCAAACGTTTAAAGATTTAAAAGATAATCAAATTATACCAGCCTTTGATTATATCATAAATGACGTCTTTAAATCGTTTGCCGAAGAAATGCATCATGTGTTTGTTGATGTACTCGGCCCTAAATTTCAAGCTGCTCTTGATTGGTTTAAGGAACCAGGTAATATAAATTCAATTACAGATGGTTTAAAAATTGTATCAGATTTTGTATCAGATGCTCTTATATTCTTCTTTGGGGATTTATTACCACCTATTCTTGATTCTCTGGGTGGCTTATTTAAAATTGCTATACTCGCTGTTAAAAATCTTTACAAACTAGCAAAAATTGTCATTCCTCCATTAGCAACAGGATTAAAGGAATTAGTAACAGATGTTGCAACTACAATTGGTGCATTGGCTGATCATTTAGGTGATTTATTTAATGCAGAATCATTTGTAGAAATTTTAATGGCTGTAGGAGACATCGCAACAGATTTAGCTATATTTGTATTAAACATGGTTGACAATGCTCTTACGACGCTCTTTAAAGTGTTATCACTCGACAAAGTTATTGGTTTAAAGGATGGTGAAAGCATTGTTGAACGAATTGCCAGATTTATGGGTGATGTATGGAATGGGATAACTAATAAAATCGATGAATTTGATGCTGCAGTTAGAAAGGCATTTACAGATACTTATAATGACTTATCTTCATTTATTGAAAGCATTAATCCTGTGACATTTATAAAAGAAAAAATCGTTGCGTTAGTAGATCTTCTGAAAGATCTGATTCCATCCGTTGACGATATTAAAGCAGCTATAAAGGATACAATTAAATCTATTCCATTAATTGGAGAGACTTTACACGACACCATTTATGGTGAAGATCCGATAGAAAAAGCGAGTAAAAAGGCTGTAACTATACAGGAAGAAACGAAAAACCCATTTAATTTCGATTCAAGGTGGAATGGTTCTGATGGGAAAAATATTCATACTGAAAATAATATGGAAGACCTCATGAAAAGTTTATCTAATCTCAGCGATGGATTAAACAATACTCCTGTTATTATTCAAAATAATATTGCTGCTCCTGTAGCTCCACAATCCTCTGCTTCTACAGATAGCAGAGTATCTGGTGTAGCAAGGACTACGCCTCAAATGACGCCTTCTGATAGACACCTATATGGCAGCAATCATTTATTTGGTGGGGATGAAGGCAATGGGTGGTAATGAATTTGTAGTGTGTAGAATAGGTTTAATCATATCAAGCAAAACCTTTTCCATTCTGCGAGCTTCTATTTCCCAAGGCCAATTTTCATATTCTTCAAATGAAGCGCCCGCAGTTTTATAATATATGTGCTGCGAAGAATATTTTTCGTCTCTCCAATATATACCATCGGCGCTGTCAAGTATAAGTTTGCCTAAAAAACTTTGATTAGCATGTACTATTTCATGTGATAGAACAGTAATTAATAAATCCAAGGATGTAATTTTATTTTCAGGAATTCGAATAGTATTAGCAGCTGAAAAATATTCTCCAAAAATATCACTATCCTCCAAATCATTAAAAATTACTAAATTTAAATTTTTATAATCAAAATCAATGATTTTAGATAACTCATTTAAAATTCGTTTACACCTACGAATGAATTTTTTACATGTATGCGGTTCACATATTATATTCATAATAAAATCCTCTTAAATTGATAATTTAAATATATCATCAACTTTAGAGGATGTACAATTATTTATATAGCTTTAGCCATTTTTAAAACCCATCGGGTTTCTCTGCTGCCAGTTCCAGGCATCGCGGCACATATCACCGAGGTCACGTTCTGCTTCAAAACCAAGCAGTTCGTGGGCTTTTGCAGGGTTTGCATAGCTGGTGGCGACATCACCGGGGCGGCGRTCGACAATCTCATATGGCACAGGCTTGCCGCTGGTTTTCTCAAATGCGTGGATCATTTCCAGCACGCTGTTACCATTGCCAGTGCCAAGGTTTACCGTGAAAACACCAGAAGCACTGAGACAATGCTCAAGCGCCTGCACATGGCCAATGGCAAGATCGACCACATGAATGTAATCGCGCACACCGGTGCCATCGGGGGTGTCGTAATCATCGCCAAAAACTTGCAACCTATCGCGGCGGCCAACGGCAACCTGCGCTACATACGGAAACAGATTATCCGGCGTTCCTTGCGGATCTTCGCCGATTTCGCCGGATTTATGCGCGCCAACAGGGTTGAAATAGCGCAATACACCAAGGCTCCACAGCGGATCAGAGGCTGCAAGGTCGTTCAAAACCTGCTCAATCATCGCCTTTGATTGCCCATAAGGGTTTGTGGGCTGTATTTTGCTGGTTTCTGAGATTGGGACGGTTTCAGCATCGCCGCGAGCTTGGACGTTCCAAAAAACCAAATTTGGCATAATATATCCAGCTTTCTTGAATTTTGATTTGATGTTCTGAAAATTTGTCAAACGCTCAGAACAACTATCAAATTCCATATCAGAAATAATCAAGATATATTTTGGCATATCATCTTGGGTTACTTCAAATCTTTTCGAACGTTCCAATAATGCATCGAAAGTTGCTTGAATATTTGTATTCATCCCCCAATCCATTTGACGCATAATTTTCAAATTTTCAGAAATATTTGATTTTTTCAATTGAATAAATTTTGGTTTATTCGAAAAAGTCACAACAAGATTTTCAAAAGGGCCTGATTGTTTAGTTGCGCAATAAAGACCAAGAGAAAGAGAAATATCCATACAAGTT
This sequence comes from Hyphomicrobiales bacterium, assembly GCA_002746425.1. Classification (GTDB taxonomy): domain Bacteria; phylum Pseudomonadota; class Alphaproteobacteria; order Rhizobiales. Next base: position 151,571 of record NVXB01000001.1, read on the forward strand.
AAATTACCTGCAATTGTTGATCCCATCGAACCTGACACGTCAATAACAGGCAAAATTGAATTATCTCCAATAAAATCAGGCAAAGCATTCCATTGAGCTTGAGCAATTTTCACTTCACTCGCAGTACAATTTGAGCTATGATAATATGAATAATTCATCAAAGGTTTCAAAACATCATATGGGTAAACAGCGCCAGCATTAATTTTTGCTTCACCTTTCTCTACTTTATTCGCGTAATTTTCCATAACGTCAGGAATATGACGGAATAATGCAGTTCTATAACGAGCACTAGCGAGGGATGGAATTTTTGATGGTTCAATTGCTTCCCATTCATTATTACACATTTTTGTTTCGATAACATTCGTTAAACCAACAATCAATTTACGATACTGTTTTGGTGTCAGTCCCATATGTTTACGCAATTCTACAGCAATCAAACCTTTTCGTGGACACCATTTAGCACATAATGAATCCTTCGCTTTCAATGCTTCTTCGATTGCGTTATAAGCGATGTCTTTCATGAATGCAGTCTTGAAAATTAAAATATCATCCCAACGAATTAATTTTGGTGTTTTGATAACATGTTCCACAACCTTTTCGCATAATACAATTTCATTAGTTTCGAGCCAAAGAAGAATGTCTCTGAAAATTTTACGTTCACCAGCACCTTTATCGATATCACGGACCCATAATGCAATACGAGTTGCCAATTCAGGGTTTTCCATAAAAGCTTTATGGAATGTTGATTGAATACGAGACACATCAGCGCCTCTCATAGCGCCTAATTTAAAGAACATATCCACACATGCATTTCCTGAAGTTGCATGTGTTAATGCACCATTTTCAGTTTTAGCCATGTTTGTTTCTAAATTTCCGCTTTTCAAAGCGTTTACCATTCTATTCATTTTCTTTCTCCATTTCTTTCAATTTGCTTAATATAGAATCACCATGACAACGCTGCGGGGCGCAGAAACATATTAAATGTTTCCCTTTAAGTGGTTCGATATCAATGTGTGGTAAAATTTCTTTTTCGAATTTATCACATACTTCATCACGATTTCCGTCTTTACCAATAACGAAAGGATTTCCATATAATGAACCTCGACCAATATAAATTGCATCGTCGGGAGCTGTTTCTTTGTATTTGTTATGTATTCTTGACATATTTTTTTTCGAGTTTTTCATTCACCAATTCCATATATTTTTCTATTCCTTGATGATTTAAAACATTCATAAAAAATTTATATTCTTCAAATTCATCATCGATATTTAAAGTTTTATTTGAAATATGAGCATTATTTGCGACTTGTTCATTACCAGAAAATTCGGAATTCCCATAAATATTAGCATTACCATGAACCCAAGAATTGCCATGAATTAACGCATTACCAAAAACACAAGCTTTCATAGAAATTCTTGATTGACCAAAAATTCTACTATTTCCAAACACTTGGGCATTACCGAAAATATGAGCTTTTCCAGACACCCGAGCATTTTCAAAAACTAAAGCATTATCTTTTATTGTCGCGTTTTCAGTAATTGTTGCATTTTCTGCAACCCAACAATCATTTTCCTGAGAAAGATTAAATTTCGATTCAACATAACCACCAAGATCACCCTTTTTCACTTTCATGAAATCACCGAAATCCTTTAAGGCTTTTACCCTGAAAAGACTTTTACGGTTTGTTCTAATCAATTCGTATTTTTGTTCATTGATCATTTTTTGTTTCCTTGGTCTCTAGCAACCATTCAGGCTTAGTATCCATCCATATATCTTGATATTTGGTTTCATCACACATGTTAACAAATGAAGTAACAAGAGTATTGATTTCTGATTGGTGTACCAAAACCATTTTACCCCTCTTTAAAATGGTTTTGTCCACAATTCTAGGAAGTAATCTCGTTCGTCCTGTGAATTTTCTCATTGATTTATTCCTTTTGAATGATTTTAACGAATAAATGGAGACCTACAAAATTTTCTTGAACCATAATATGGTTGCCATGTATTGGTCCCTTCATCAAATGATTTATAATTATCATAACACCAATTTACATGATTATACATTCGATTATAATTTGTTTCATATTGACGGTATCGTGGCTGTTCAACATAATAATATCGACGACGTTCAACATATTTACGTTTAGGAATAATATCAATAGATACACTTCCTTTAGCGCCAAACAAATTCAACACAAAACCTAAATCACTTGCATAAGAAGGCAAAGCCATCAAAGAAATAGTCACTACCAAAAAACCTGTAATAATTTTATTTTTCATTTTTCTAAATTCCATACCTTTCCATTGTTTCACGAATTTCTCGACCCATAGCATCATAATTATTTTCGACAGAAACTGCTTTATCTAAATTTCCATAATGTATTTCAAGGCATTGAATCAACAAAGCCTTAATTTTTTCTTCATCAGCTTCATAAGGCAGTTTAGAATTCTGATACAATACTACGAGATATGATTCCTTGGTTTCGAAGAATTTTTTGATTCGCTCGATAGACCATTCACCATTCCTAATAGATTTCAGAACTTCGATATTTCGACGTAAATCCAAATCCCCTTCAACTAAAATTTGTTCGACTTGAAGTAAAAGACGAATAATATGATATGCGTGCTTAACATCCATTCCATATTTTTTGATAGATTCTCGACGTTTAGGATTTGTTTTATTCGCGCCGTTTTCGAGTTTTGTTAGAGATTGAAAGGCATAACCACGAAATTTATTATATACGCCTTTATGAAGGAACATTTTTCTGTTGTCTCTAAGAAGTTGTCCAATTTCATTCATATGAAGAACACAATTAACAGGCGAAAACAATACATCAACCATATTTGGATTATTTTGCATACACAAATTAAAAAATTTCACGATGTTATAAATTGTGACATCATATTCTTTATTATTTTCTTTTGAGAAAATATGATGCTGTGAAAATTGCCCAAATTCTTCAGGTTGTTCACCAAACCCGATAATGCCGCCAGCCAAGTGAGGAAAAATAATATCCTTTGGAGGAATTACGAAACCAACCACATCCATATCTGAAGTGTCTGAAGAAACTCCATAAGCAAATGAACCTGTAATTACTTCAAGACAAATATTATCTTTCATCCATTTTGGTGGATTTTTTAATAATTTTTCTTCGATTAATTTATTTACTGCACTTGACATTTTTATTTCCAATGTAACGAGAAAGAAATACTAACTCTAGGGTCTTTACGTGGAATAACCATATGCTGTTTATAGCAAGGGAAAGCCACTAGAACTGATTCTTTGGGTGTTACACAAATATCTGCGCCATAAAAACCATGTTTATTGATTAATTCTTTAGATTCTGGGATATTTATTGTTTTCAATGTTTTCATTTCATCAAAAAGAATTAAATCTCCATCATCAGCACCGCCATATTTCAGATTTGGTAATTTTTCAAAATCAGTAACAGTTTTCTGACCCCAAATATTTGCGGGATAATATGCTCCGGTAAAGAAATTCTTACCACCTGAATGTGTATGCGGCATATGAAAACCTGCAGAATTTTCTATTACGTTCGCCCAAAGATCAGAAATAATAGAATTTTCTCTCATGACATCTTCATCGGCAAAACCAAAATTCTTCAACTGTGAAAATAAAACCTTTTCTAATTGATCACGTAAAAGAGAAAAAGAATCATATTTGGTTTCCATACCAGATTGACTTTGCCATGCATTAACGCCTGACCTTTCAACATAGGCTTCAGTTAACATTTCTGTTTTGATATCTTTACAGAGGTTCAAATTTAAATCTTCGTTTGCTTGTCCAAAATTCGCAACAATTAAAGGACAAGCAAAAACTGCTTTATTTAAAATTTTCACATCATTCATTCAAAAACCTCATCAAAATAAAACCTCAAACAATATTTAAACTGTTTGAGGGTTAATGGTTTATCTAGTATAAATTATTACCCTAGATAATAAAACAGGATTGTGTTAAGTCGCTTTATCCACTAAGCTACCATCGAGACAACGCCAATAAGGTTGGATTCGAACCAACGTCTACTGCAGTCAATGCAATTTGTTTTGCTGTAACAATCCTTTATGGTGTTCCCTGATGGATTCGAACCATCGCTTTCTGCTCTTCAAACAGACACTCTACCCCTGAGTTAAGGGAACATTTAATATTCACGGCCAATGGTAATGTGGAATGTTTCTATTTCATTTAATCCTAATTCCTTACGAATAAAATTGAAATATTCACATTTTACCGGCAAAGAATAAAATTTCCAATGTTTTTGAATTTGATTTGAATACTCAAATTCAACTTCATCGTAATTATATTTTTTCCATAATTTCTGTTTTTTCGGAGAAATATCTTTTCTTCCGTCCAATACAGTAACATGGCCTTGCCATTTTGAAGCTTGTATAACACTTTTCGAACGAAAAATATTTGTTACTTCATTTTCCAATAAAGTTCTATAATAATTAATCAAATATAGATCAACTGGAACAATTATCCAAGGCTTATTTGCTCGTTTCTTTGAATTTCTTTTTTCAGTATAAATGATTTTAGACTTATATTTAAAATGCATAACCAATCACTTTCAAAAATTTAACTGGCTCGGATTGTTTTTTTTTGTTCAATAAAAAATTTTGTTTTGCTGAACCGAACCAAATATATACAGAATTGTTTTTTTATTTTTCCAGTTGCTCTACCAAACTGAGCTACCTCCCATCAAGAAAATGGTTGGGAGGGTAGGATTCGAACCCACGACATACAGGTTTACCTAAAATTTGTTTTGCTGTAACAATTCTAAATTAAACAGGATAAATTCGTTTGTTATCAAAAAAACAGTTGTTTTGCTGTATTTATCCTTAATGGTGCCTATACCAAGATTCGAACTCGGGACCTATTGATTACAAATCAATTGCTCTACCAACTGAGCTATATAGGCATTCTAATATTCTGGTATCGCATACTGGATTTGAACCAGCGTCTTCACAGTGAAAATGTGAAATCCTTACCCGACTAGACGAATGCGACATATTAAACAGGGTTGATTTTAGTTTTTTTGAAAATAAAAAATTTGTTGTTTTGCGGAAACAACCCTTAAACTTTATTATATTAATATATAGTAACTCTAGACGAAAGTAAAGTTTTATTTTATGGTTTTATTAAAAAATAATTCCTTATTTTTGGTTTATTCAAAAATTTGTAAATTTCTTCTAATAAAATAACATTCCCAAAAACTCTTTTGCGTTTTTTACTTAAAAAAGTAAAGAAATTTTCAGTTTTGCGTTGATTATTACAACTATTACAATTCAACACAATATTTGATGAATCTAAAGTGCCACCATCTTTTTTACAAATAATATGTTCAAAAGTAACACTATCATGTTTTTGTCTTTTGGTGACAGCTTTCATTTGTTTAGCACAACAATAACATAACCCACGTTGTTCCAGAAAAAGTTTTCTTAATTTTATTTTTCTTCTAAATGCTTTATATGAATATATTCGATTATTATCCAAATTAAATTCTACACTCAATGTCAATACACAAATATTATCATTAATTTTTTGAAGTTCTTCGAAAAACACATCACAAGAATACATTTCACTAACCTTTCTGGATCATTCAATATAATTATTGTAACCTAATTAATCGAAAAAGTAAAGTTTTATTTTTGGGTTTCGTCTAATATTTTTCGAATTCCATTAATAACTTCACTTTCGATTAAATCATTTCTCGGACTTAATCGAATTAATGCTTGTGCTAATTGTTTTTCATTTTTGCGGTAATTACGGGAAGCATAATCTCGTTCAACTTCCCGTAATTTTTCTGATTCTTTTCTAGACAATGATCAACTCATATTTCATTTCTTTATCTTTCAAAATTTCTTTGATATCATCCAAATCAACATCACAAAATTCAACAATTTTCATATTATTTGGATGATAAATTACATGATCCTCCGTGACTTTAAATGGCGTTTCTCTAAAACTTTCATCTTTCCGGGCCATGTAAAGAGTATTATTAGAATGAATTAATACATTCATCACCAATTCATGATGACTTTTCATCACTTTGGCATGATCAATTATTTCTTCTTTCAGGGATAATGAATCTAAACAACCTGAATCAACATAATAAGTTGCTGTAAAATTTTCGATAAAATTATCTTTCGAAACTTGAACGATTTCATCATTTTTACTATTTAAAATGATGCTTATAGAATGTTCTTCAGTATTAAGATAATTCCTTAAAAGAATAAAAGGTGAATCAGTTTCGAAAATTTTTAAAACATTAATATCCACAATCATATTCCTCAATTTCAACATTACCTTTTGTGATGTTGATCATAAAACCATTACCAAAAATTTCTTCAAGGATATCCTCAGATGAACGAATAGATTTTTCAAAAACGTCCATAAAATCTAAGAATTTCTGAACATTTTCTTCACCAAATTCATTATAAATTGCTTTAGCTTCGACTAATTCTTTTTCGATTTTTGTTTTTGTATCGTGTTTTATGTGCCAAGGAAGATAATCGCGGTCTTGTTTATGATAACTGTGTTTGGATTTCTTTCTACATTTTTCAGCAAAATCTTTTGGATTATTTTCATAATCAATATAATCTTGAATTTGTTCTTCTAAACTTTTAATATTAGGCATAGAATCGCCTTCATATTCTTCAAAATCTTCATCTTCTTCTTTTTCTAATTGATAACAAATTTCGCCTAAAGAAAATTCACAAGGTTCACCATCATTAAAACCTGGTGTATATTGAACCCAATAAATTCTTTTAATGAATGTTGCTTCTTTCAAAATTTCTTGTGCTGATGAAGTAAGTTCTTTCTGAACAACCTCAGAAAGAACTTTTCGTTTTGTTTCATATTCTGCGATCGCTGCATTGATATTTTCTAACATTTTTATTCTCCTAATCGTGGTACATTTCTTCTTTTTCTGCAAATCTCTTTTGTCCATAACCTTTCATCCAAGATTTTTCTGGCATATCATCTAGCCATTCTGCAATTGTTGGGATTTTACCACCAAAGTCTTCCTTGACATGATCCTCAGCGATATCTCTTACAGAAATAATTTTACCATCAGAATTTTCCATCGTGACACCAAAAAGTTGTTCAGCTAAAAAAATTCCAAATGAATTATGTAAAATAGCTCTATGCTTTACGCTTGGATAAGCGGCTTTTGTCGAATCAAACCAATTGTGGATATGAATATAATCTTCAGGGACTCCACCATATCGTCTGACAGAATTCTTAGCATGAATATAGGGTTTCATTATTTATTCCTTTATTTTAGTAAAATGATGAGAATAGATATAACTGCATATCCATGGAGATAATGCAAAAAGCGCATTCCAAGGACGTCTTTTTATGTAATCAATCAAAAGTCTTCATCAATTCTTTCTTCGTATTCAATTTCAATTTCTTCACCCTTTTTCACAGCTTCAATTACTTTTTTGATTAATGTTTCGCAATCATGAGGGCTGCTCAAATCCCGATAAAAACGAACATCTTCAGGTTCAATCCCTTCAGATTGTCTCATCATAGTTGAACCATTAAGTTCAACTGTATGAGTTGAACCATAATCTTCATATTCATCTTTTGGTGTTATAGTCACAAGTGTAATTTTCATTATCTTCCTCCAATATTTCGAGCTTCTTCAAATGGCATTTTATCAATTATTTCAATATCGGATACTGTTTCAATCCATGCTCTAGCGCCACATTTCAATTGATCACCATTATAGACCAATTTAGAGGGACCACTGATAATAACTTCTCTACCATAATAGGTATTGCTTTACAGTATAAACAGGACGATCTCTACCATCCTTGGTGTTCATAGCAATATGTTGTCTATTCACATGAATAATATGTGGCTTCATGACCAATTACTTCTTCTAAATTTAATAATTGCCATTGCTCTTTCATTAGCTTCAGTAGGATAAAGAGTTTTATCGCGGGTGCTGTCATAAAACTCGCCATCTTTTAAAAATGCAGCTTCTTTTTCCATTTGCTTTGATGGAAATTGATAAGTGTTATCTGTCATAATTTTGTCCTTCATAATTTTGTCCTTCATGTTTTTGATTCGACCTTGACGATATTTCGTTTCCAACTGAAAAAAGGAAACCTTAAACCAGTAACTTTAACATCATAAGTTGTATTTAATTTTAATTCATTATAAACATCTGCAGAATTGAATTTAAAAAACAACCAGCTATCAGTGTTTTCAAATACTTCGCCATCAGTATAAATGATGTATTTACATTCATCGCGATTACATTCACGATCTTTTTCTGTGACAATGATTGTAATTTCTTTAGAATTAGTGTATGGATTAATATAAAAAAATCCACCCATAATAATACTTATTACAAGGATATATCCAAGTGTTTTCATTTTAAAATTTCCTATGTTGAATGTGTGATTTCTTAGTAATTTTGCTTCATCTGCACATAATAGATCCATGTGCAGAGCATCATAAAACCTCTCTTTAAACTATATAATAATATGCCATGATTTTTTTACGTAGCGAGTTCGCTTCTGGATTATTCTTTAATCCTTCTGGATAAAATTTTAAAAGAGAATTTATTTCTTTAATTAAATACTTTGGTACTGTGTGTAAAATATTATCGCCAAGCATTGAATATTTACGCATTTCTTTTTCATTACTAGGATTATCATCATAATAAAACGAATCAACAATTTTATTAAATTTGACATATATGTCAAATTGATACTTATTATTAAATGCAATATAACCGTATTCTGGGTTTTGATAAATTAACATAATAAATTCCCTTTCATGAGAATTATAATATAATTTAGCTTTAAAGTAAACTAGAAAGTTTTGATTTTATGAAAAATTTTGCGGCATCCATAGTATACTTTAATGGGATTTTAAACATATCACATATGAATTTAACATTATCATATCGATAGAATTTTTTTGGACAAACAACTATAACTTTTCCTGATTTAGCAAATAAACCAAGTTCAAGTAGTGTTATTGGTGATTTTGAATCTTTTAAGAAATTATAGAGAATAATATCAGCTTTATTCTGTGCATCCATTTCCCACATAATTTGATCTGATAATTCTTTAGCACCTGCGTCAGGGTCCCAATCTTTTCTTCTAGGATTTAGAATAGAAAAATTTTCTTCATTTAATTGATTAGCTAATTTATCCTGCCAATCGACTACTGTGCCATTATCAATAGAACCACCCAAAAACACGGAAGGTCCTAATTTTTTGGGTAATTTATCCGGTGCTTCATAAATCATTCTTTAATCCTTTAATTTGGTGCCGATACCAAGATTCGAACTCGGGACCTTCGTATTACAAGTACGCTGCTCTACCAACTGAGCTATATCGGCTAAAATGGGATATCATCCCCTAAATCTATAGAACAATTGTATCGATGAAAAAATCCTAAACAAGTGCATTCACACCATTTCTCCTCATGTTCTATTTCTTTTTGTATTTCTTCAATGAAAATTCTTTTAGCTTCCTCAAATGATTTAGCTTCTATAAATTTCCCGCATTTAAATCGATAATACATTATAAAAATCCTAATATTGTGATAATTCGCTTTTTGCTTCTTTAATATTTCGATATAAACAATTCCAACACATTGATAAAACTCTAATAACATCTTTATCTTTTTTAAATTTCTTTAGTACACTTCGAAGTTGTTTATTAGACAATTTATCTTTCGTCCAAGCCAACGGCTGATATTTGCCGTCATCAATTTCTAGTGCAAGAATAAAACAATTTTGTTCCATAATATATGTCCTCTAGTGGCGGAAGAAACAGGATTCGAACCTGTGGAAGCCTTAAGGCCTCGCCGATTTTCAAAACCGGTGCATTAAACCTGACTCTGCCATTCTTCCTAATTATAGTTTTCAATACATTCCCATATTGATTTAATACAACATTTATCGATTTTAGGAAATGTATTGAATTTTAATATTTGTTGTAACATCCATTTCGGTGTTATATCTTCAACTTGCACGACTGTATCTGCGTCGGCATGTCCGCTATGAATAATCCAAATTGAGGGTCCGAGCCACCTAACTTCACAACCAATCATTTCTAATGCTATGAGGCATTTACGGTGATCTACGGTTTTAAATTTAACATCTAAATCAAGTATGCTCATTTTAATTTCCTTGTTCAATTACCATATGTAATCTTTATAACTCTTTTTGTCACAAAAAGATATATCATCACGATCTTTATTTATATATCTGTATAAGTCTTGTTTTGTTCTACGACGTATTTTTCTATTTGAATAGTGTTTCTCAACATCACCATACATCTTAAATGTTACAGGACAGCCATCTCGTAATGATTCTGCATATTCCTTTATAACATCTTCCAGCGTGGTTTTACGTAAACGTAATCCAAATACATATTTTTCACCTACATTATGTTTTATGTAAGTTTCAATGTTACCATATCCTAAATCAATCCACGATTTTCTATAAGTTCTTGACATTTCTTTCTCCTAATAATTAAATTAAAAGATGTCAAGCTCTTTGTAATGTTTCATATTATTTTCCTTTATAAAACAAATTGATTTATAAGTACACTCTTTTATTCGTCTATCAGTGTTATTTCAATCTCTACTGACGTTTTAGTAGTACCAGTAGAGCCTCTTGAATATGCAGTAATTTCAGACATAGGCGGAAATGGACCGCTGGGAGCTTTAGGTCTAAATTCAGTATAATGTTCAACACCATCATAAAGTTGAATAACTTCATGTGCTTTATAAGGAGGTGCAGTTTGAGTGATATCTGCATTAAAGTAAAAAATAAAATCTGCAGTTTTATCAGTATCTGTTGTCATTAGAATATAATCAATAAATCCGCGTTTACCTTTTGGTATAACGAATGAACCAATATGTGCTTTAGCAAATGCTAAATCATCAATATCAATTTCCGCCCAATCCTCTGATCCTGCTGCATCTTCAATTATAATTGTTCCTGCATGAGAATTTTCATAAGAACCAGAAGCATACACATCAACATCATGTAATCTTAGAAAAGTATTTACTGTATTTGCTGAAGCTGAAGTTCCTGCTGTATCAATAATTTCATCAATTTCGTCTCCTGCGATATCAATTCCTCTAAGTCTAATACTTCTAGCTCCTACACCTGCCACAGTATCTGCAGCATTTCCTGCCTTCACTCTAAGTTTAGTAGCTCCAGAAATTTGAGGAGTTCTATAAATTCCATTTTCACATATATGCTCAAATGATGTAGGAGTTTGAGTATTTCTACCAAATATATGGTAATCATCAATTCCTTTTAATCTTCCGTCAGCCATTAAGAGAGGATAATCAAAATTACTAATATTTCTTAGTTTAGCCATAAATTTATTCCTTTTTATTATTATTATTTATAATAAAAAGGAATATGGTCAGGGACTCGGGAATTGAACCAGCGTCCCAGGCTTCCAAGGCCTATACTTTCACCAGACTAAGCTATACAGAGAAATATTGGAGTTATTGACAGGACTCGAACCTGCATAATACGGATTTGCAATCCGTTACCTAACCAATTCAGTCACAATAACAATTGGTCCCGAGTATAGGATTTGAACCTATCCTTCCTGATCCACAATCAAGCGTGCTAACCAGCTAACACTATCTCGGTAATAATTTTATAACAAATGAACCTTTATGAAAATCTTCATGGATTTCTTTTATATACGGTTTAAATACAGGATTACTCATCCATCGTTCAAATTCTTTTTTCATTTTTCCACTTCTACCAGTAATAATTTTAACTGTTTTCTTACCACTCAGGGCATGAATTTTTATGAAACTTAAAGTTAAATTATATCCTTGTTGCACTGTTTTACCATGTAAATCCATAATATAATGTAATGACATATTATTCTCCTATTGTTGTTTCTAAAATATTATAATCAAATTTTCAGGGGAAGTACACTGATACTTGGTCCGTTTAGAGGGAGTCGAACCCCCACAGCATTAAGCCACTGATTTACAGTCAGCTAGTCTCGCCACATGACTAGGTGTAAACGGTTATTTTCAAAGATCCTGTCCGAAGACATTAAAAAACCCTCTAAAATTTCTCTTAGAGGGTTGATTTATTAGAAAGCTAACTTACTTAATCGCAGCCATCGTTCCCCTCTGTATGCCCTGTAGAGCACGGATATAAAGGATGTGATGTATAATTAAGCATATTTTTTCTTTCGTTTTATTTATTTATAGTAAAAAACCAGTAATTGGTTTAATTATGTTGGATCAACTGGTGTTGGATCAAATGTCGGATTTTCACAGACAGCAAGAGCTGCAGATGACATAAATAGTGCGTAGTGATTTCATTTTATTTAAATTGGCAAGAATAATAGGACTCGAACCTATATTTGCGATTTTATAAATTGCTGTTCTTCCATTGAACTATATTCTTATTTTAATTATTTATAGACTTAGCGATAGTAGATGCTAATTTACCATCATAAAGTCCTCCATAATTCTCTTTTAAATACTTCATTCGCATTCCCATATTATTAAGTTCGGGGTTATCCTGAAATATTCTCATAATTCCTGCTTCATTCATTTGAGTAGGAATTAATTTCGTTAACAACTCTACTTCAAGAGTGTTATTCATTTCCTCTGATTTTGCTTTGATTGATTTAACTAAAGCAACAATTTTAATGTTTGGATATGTTTTTTTAACACCATCCATAGTCATTAATTTGTTTTCGATTTCACCAATTAAATAAGAATATAAAGCAATTTCTTCTTTATTCTTGTCTTTGCGTGCTTGTAAATATGTTTCTTTAATTATATTGTACATTATATTCCTCATTATTTCATTAAATTAAAAACATAGCTCCTAAAATAATAAGACAAATTAATCCAAATATCATCTCAAACAAATTATTCTTCTTTATCTTAGAAAGTTCAGATTTATAAAAGCTATACATTAATATGGCATTATCCCCAATAAATAGTGGAAGTTGATTTGGTTATAAGGTTCAACTTCCAAAACCTCAAACAATCAATTAAGATTAAGCAGCAAGAGCCACTGTTTCAAAATTATCATTACTTGCATTTAAGTTTGCATTTACGTTTTTAGAACTATTTCGCATTCTACGCGGTATTCTCCATTTTCCTATTCAATATCAATCGATCCCATGTCATCCCCATCAAAGATACACTGCTCAGACTCAATTCTCTGTTTTGACTAAAAAAAGATTTATACGTTAAACAATTACGTAGAATCTAAGAAACTTTCTTTAGACAGTGTATCCATGGTGGAGATGCCGGCTTCGAAGCCGGGTCTTGATCATCTTTCAGTCTACTTCACTGAATACATATTATTTATATACTACAATCATTCTAATGTAAACTAAATTATAAGCAAAAATAATAAAATAATCCAACCCCAGTGTAGTGTAATAACACTAGTCAATTTCAATATAATCAATATGATTAATAGTGTATTATAGTCAAATTGCATTATTTAAAATTTCCACTTTGTGAATATAAGAAGCAGGTACTTTGTCTAATTCATCTTTAGCCATTGTTGTTTCTACAATACTAATGGCCTGAAGGTTTTTATTTTCTTTACCGAGAAGAAGATAAGTAGCATCATCAAATAAATGAACAAAGACTTTATATTGTTCTTCATATAAAGTTGTCAATCTAATGGCGAGATCTCCTAAACGAAATGATGCTGGCGAAACTACATCATGGCGACTGATTTGATATTCAATAAGATTATTGTTACATAGATAAAGAGCATCAATAACATAAATGCTATTATTCATTAAAATTTTATCGCCCAATTGAATATTTTTAAGTTCATCATTAGTCATCATATTCTCCATTATAAATTATAAATCGCTTCAATAATTAAATCATCCATTAACGATTCAGTTTCACTATCATAATAGTATTCTATTATTCCATCATCGTACACTGTTTTTTTACAATTTTTCACTAAACCTGATGCTGCTAAAGATTGATATAACTCAATTTGCCAACCACTATTTCCAAATGGTCGTTTTGCAGAAAAACTCTCGCCTTGAATCCAAAGACTACATAAAAGTTTTTTAAGATAATCACGAATTCTTTCAGCCTCAGCATCATTTTCTTCTATCATTTTAACATCTAAAATATTCATCTTACATATTTCCCAATCACTTCTATTTCATCATCAGATAATTTATTTAAAATTTTATCAATTTCTTTGATATTCTTTTTCCAGGCTTTCATTCTTTGTTTATTTTTCTTTTTAATTTCTTTCCATTTATCCTTCAAGAACTTGTCTAAAATTACACCTGTACCTCCACATCTGTCACACGGGACTTTTCTTACACAGAGTTTATAGCCTTCATATGGGTCTCGTTCATTTTCATCATAATCTAAACCCTTGCCAAGGCAATGAGAGCAGACACGTTTTAATGTTTGTGGCAACACTGTCGTATGATTATTTTCTATTTGTTCGAATGTTTTAAAACAAATATATGGTGCTGGTGGATAAAATTTATTTCTCATTTTGGCTCAAATCCTCGTTTATTATGATCAAAATTGTTCGGAACACCGCCATTTAAACTTCCTGCATTTTTACGAGGTGGCAAATAATCAAACCGTGCTCTGCAAGTTTTAAGCATTTTACTTCTGTAAATGTCATTTACTAGAACACAATCGTGATGGTAAAACCTGCCATATAAATAATCATCAGAATAATTTGAAAGAACATCACCAGCCTCGAGAATCATTTGAATACGATCTTGTGTATTTTTATCATTCAATTCCGAATGGGAATAATGTAATTGTGCAATGCCAGTAATACCATTTTTATAACAATCTAAATAACGCCATAAAAAAATTCTTTCTGCGTCTGCATATTCATGTATGCCAAAAACTCTACAATCAAAATAAGCTTTATTATAATCCAAAGCAAAGTTTGATGTAAAAATAGAAGCAATAATGCTATTCATTTTATGAAGTTTTCCACCACAATAATACTCAAAAAACTCATTACCTGATGCTGCACATAGAAAAGTAATTTCGTCACTCTGTGAATAAATTGCACAAGCGCCAATTTCTTTAGCAGTCGCTAATGCAGCTTTATCTAAAGAATTTGCTAAATTTTCACTATAAGGTTTTTTAAAGTTTTTAGTAAATTTTGAAAACTTTTTGCCATCAATTCTGATAGCAAGAAAAGGTGATTCACCTGGATCTACTCTGTAGGATGTATATTTTTCTTCTAGCGATTTACAATAATCACCTAACGATTGTCGCATCATAATCTCCATAATAAATTTAGTTTTTGATTATTGCTTCCTGTGTCACAACATTATCTCCAGTGACAATAGCAATTTGAGTAATTTGGTTGCGGTGCCCTGGATCTGCCCCAGGTCCTCCGGATAATGAGTCCGGCGACTTATCTATTTGTCCTGCCCGCGTAATATTTATACCACTTTTCATCTCATTTAAGAGAAAAAATGAATATTTTCTTAATTTTATATAACGAATTATAGAATTAATTATTGCTCTCATGTCGTTTGTTCCTCTTAATTTCTCGATAATTTTTATATACGACAATTGAAATAATAATCAATAAAATGACTATTAAAATTACATACCATGGCGATAATGTAATAAGAAACATAGTTCCTGATAGCAAAGCATAAATCGCTATAATGGCAAGAATAATACATCCAAAACAATATATAATATACCCTGCTGTTTTGCTACAAAAAATAAGATCTTCAATTGTTTTCTTAAACACTTCTTTAAACATAATAAATTCCTAATTAACTCTAGTGGAAGGAGTTGAAACCCAACCCGTTGATTAAGCTACACTAGATCATTTTTCGCTACAAATTTTAAATCAACACTCTCTGAATAGTAACCGTTTGATTCGCCATACCATTTAATGGTTACAGAACCTTTGATGGTTCGAAATTCATAGAATGTCCATGTTGAAGAAACATATTCATTGGCATCACCATGACTAATGCGCTCTTCAGCAACTAAAATTGGTGTATTCATTAAATCAATTAAGTCACCAGTAATATCATCGATGGTAACAGTTTCACAACAATCCTGATCATGATATTGAACATATCTATCGCCATTTTCAAGGACAAAATAAATTAGATTGTTGTACTCATTTTTATAAACATCGGTAAATGTTTTACCCTTAAGTTCTTTAATATTTAATCGCATTATATTATCCTTAAATGGTCCAGGAGAGGGAGTTGAACCCCGACCGATGAGTTATCAGCTCATTACTCTACCACCTGAGCTATCCCTGAATGGTGTTTGAGAAAGGTCTCGCACCTTTATTTCCCGCATCTCACGGGCGTTCTAATTAAACTACTCAAACATAAATTCCTAGTGATTAGAAGACTAATCCAACATCGCTAGGTCGCCTTGTTTATTATTTATATGAATTATACTAAATAAAATTCAAATTCTTCAAAATTGCCAGATTCCATCTTAATCCAATTTCGCAATTCATCTTCTGTTCCAGCGACCTGGATTAATGTGTTGTCATTAATCCAGGTCGGATCAACTTGACGAAAGAAAAGATTTTCATAAATACTCGATTGATTATTAAAATCAACGTATGATACTTCTAACTCTATAATTTTCATAATATAATTCCTTTTGTTTCATAAGATAATATAATCAACTATCTAAAGAATGTACACTATTATTTCATAAATTAATCTTGAACTCGGCGAAAGCCTTCAGGGGTGTATTCCCGTTGAATGCGGATTTCATACTCACCAGGTTCAAACTGGATAGCTTCATGAGTGTCATTATTACGCAAGTGTTCCAATGATGTGGTTTTTTCAACAATCAGATGCAGAATACGCATGCCTTCTGATACGTTTACGCGCTCCAATAACTGACAATCGCCAGCATTCATCACATGATGGTGACCCGTCTCACTATGGGCAATAATATGCCTGCCATTTTCCGATTTTACTGGAATCAAATCATCGGGGCGATTATCAATTCGGCGGATAAAAGCCTCGCCTTGAGCCGCAATTTTATTAAATTTTTTCATTTTAAGTCCTCACTTCTGGTGGTTGGAATTCAGATAGGTCGATATCGACCATCCATGCTTGCGCCTGAATAGCGGTCTGCATGTCGGGGGGCACGGGCATGGCGTGATCTCGTCCAGTGCCACAGCGAACGCGCAGGAAGCGTTCACGCCCTATGTCAGGTATATCAACGGCAACAAGCTCGCCTATTAAGGGGTCCGCATCCTTGTCGATTGTCTCTGCGTTGAGTTCGTCCAGGATTCTATCCCAGCCAAGAATTTCGCAAGCTGCGCGGCGCTGTTCAACGTTTTTACATGTAAGCGCTTTGTGCGGCGTTAGTGTCTCTGGATCGGATATCCATTCATCGGGGATATTCTGACCATGCCAGCAATAGATAGAATAGCCATCACGGAACGACAAGGCAGGGCCATGCTCGCAGTGAAGTCTATTCTCGTCATCTTTTTTGATAGTGTCGGGACGGTCTGAAACGATAGCAACATTTTTATATGCGTAAAGCCATCCGCTTGTTTTCGCATATTGGATATATGCTTCGAAGTGTTCTCTTTTGTCGTATTCTAACCCGATTTTCTGGCCAAATTCATAGAATGCAAGCCAGTAAGCGTCCTGACCTCCCCAAAAATTAGTTGGCACCATTTTGAAATTTTGGTTGGCCCAGAGATTGTCCGATAGATTGGCCCCGAGATTGGCCCCGAGATTGCCCGATAGATTGTCCCTGAGATTGTCCGATAGATTGGCCCAGAGATTGGCCCAGAGATTGTCCCAGAGATTGTCCGATAGATTGTCCCAGAGATTGGCCGATAGATTGGCCGATAGATTGGCCGATAGATTGCCCCAGAGATTGTCCCTTTCATCATCGGGTAGAATTTGAAATTTTCTCAAGAAATTGATCGCCATCACACATTGAGCAGGACTGTCGAAATGCATTACGGCCGGCGTTTCTTCGCCCGCTGCTTCGTATAACGCTTGAATGGCTTTTGTTGACGCTTCACGATCCACAGTCTGAGTGGACAGGCCTACCTTAAGCCATTCCTCTCGAAAGGCTGGCAGACGTTGTTCCTGCTCTGGTGTGAGTTTTTCAATTTTTTGTTTCATAACGATGTTCCTTCTATATTTTGAATATAATTATTCCATTTGTCGATAGCCCCACTGCCTGTGTGATGAGAAACATCAGCACGAGGAGTTTCACTACTTCTGCTTATACATTTCCAATCACTACACTCGTACCAATAACTGTATGAACCAGCATGAAATCTGCCTTCGGGAGATTTTCCACAGTAACAATTGAGAATTTTTGTCATGTATTTCTTTCTACATGATAGAACCATTCATCAATAGTATAAATTTCAGGTAAATTAATTACACATTTATCATCACTATCTCGATAAAAGTGATCAGGACATTCAAAAATCATTCCACCCAAAT
Source organism: Hyphomicrobiales bacterium (assembly GCA_002746425.1). Classification (GTDB taxonomy): domain Bacteria; phylum Pseudomonadota; class Alphaproteobacteria; order Rhizobiales. Next base: position 170,064 of record NVXB01000001.1, read on the forward strand.
TGAAAATATATTCTTTTTTATTTGAATCAGCAGCAAGATATGCTTTCATTTTATCTTCAAAATGTACAATAAAAGCTTCTGCTGATTCATATATAAATGGTGAAACATGATTCCAAGCTTCTACTTCGGTTGTTGTTTGATATTCGCATATAAGTCGCATAATGTATCTCCATTGTTTCTAAAGATAATATAATCAAATTATCAAGTGATGTACACTGTTTAATTATGATTTTTGAATATCAGTTACAATTTTATGGGCACGGCGCAAATTTAATTGATCATATCCGTCTTGAGCTGTAACATGTCTCAATTCTTTAATTGCAGCAACAGTTTCGCCTTCATGCGCCAACTCAATCCAAGTTTTCTTAGGAACAGGTTCTTCAAAAATGATATCTTCAATCAATGCAGGAATACTTATTTTTTGGTTGTCTGGTTCAAACCATACTGACCGACCAGAATTAGATAGGCCATGAGTTTTTCCTGATAGGCCCAAATAAGTTGCACGTTTACCTGTATAAATGTTTTCCGAATTTTTCATAATGTATCTCCATTGTTTCTAAAGATAATATAATCAAGTTATCAACTAATGTACAACACTTTATTCAATTATTTGAACTGCATCTAAAAACCACTCAGGTATCTGTTTCTTCTGATACCATATCATACCATTAAATCTAGAATCTAATATATAGGTATCACAATGATCTTCTTTATTTCTAACTCCGCGACCGCACATCTGAATAGTTTCTTTCAGTGTTCCATTAAAATAAAACTCTTTATTATATTTTAAAATAGCTTTCATCCATTTGGATTGTACTGGTTTATAGGGCATTTTAAGAATGAGTTGAAATCTCGCTAATTCATTCTTAAAATCATAACCAGTTGAAAGGCTAGGTGATACTAAGATAGAATCATTTTTCGGTGGATTATTAATATAACTTTCAATATCAATTCTATTTTTAGGAATAATCATTCTTCTAGCATGTTTAGACTGCTTCACTAAATCATATGCTCTAGTGTATGATACGGTATGAATTATTCCTCTTTCGCCAATATGTTCCCCAATAATAGCATCAATATTCTTAGTTAATTTAGGTGTTACACTATCAGTTTTCTGTTGATTACAAAAATAAATTTGTCTATTTTCAATAGGAAAATCTGAAGTTAATGTGACTAATTTTACATCATCTAAATCCAAATCCTTTTTATATTGTTCTAACCCACAGAGTGTAGCGGTCATATGTAGAAAATGATCTGATTTCCTAAAAATACCAAACTGTGCAATATCACCAGGAAAAATGGCCTTAAGTTTATTATTCTCTAACACGAATTTTGAATTTATTCTAGATTCTGCTAACATTTCGCACTGATCGCCCAGTTCTCCAGCTTCGCCAGTAGCTTCTATAAGAGATTTAATTGTTTTTTTGTCTTTATCTGGAAGAGTAGACATTTTTCTTCCATTAGCCACTTTCTTCGCAGCGTCCATAAAATATTCTCTTAAATTTTCGAAATAATCTTTTTCCTTTAAGAGCAAATTCCTATCACTATTATTAGGAGAATAAATGTCATTATTAGAATTATTGTCAATCATTTCATTGATAAAACTCATATGATCGTCAATTTCTTCTTTAATTTTTCTGGAATATTTTGCCATAGAGGGTTCAAAAGAAATTAAAGATCTTTCTAATAATTCTTCAGGCAAGAGATGACATTCATCAATTATCATAACATTAGAACGATTGCTGCCAGGTAAATTACATATCATACCACAGGCTTCGACCATAAACGCGAAATTAGTGAGTCTAAGATTAGATTTCATCCAAGCGCTTCTTGCTATCTGATATTTGCAATTATATCTGCACGAATTATTCTTCTTCATAAAACAGGTTTGGTCATTATATTTAACAGAAAAATCACCTGTCACATTACATTCATAATTGCTCTTGCCATAAAGATTATCAATTTTAATCTTTTCGGCCATATATTGTTTCTGAAGGTTAATAGTTTTGGTAATAAGAGAAATTTTATTCTTATTTTTCTTATCTTTGGTAGGAATAATTTTGTTTGAAGTAGATTCTAATATTCTATGTGTAATATAAAGAGCAATAATAGATTTTCCGGTGCCTGTTGGTGCATCTAAAATAACATGTTTTTCACCGTCTTCAAAATATTTAATAATTTCGTCAGCAGCTTTTTGCTGGCGATCACTTAAAGTATATGGAAATTTCATAATAATCCTTAATTCATATGTTCAAATAAATAATAAGCAGACATAATATGGTAATATGTAAAAATTAATGATGTAATTGCCATAGATAAATAATACCTCCTAAAAGAATACTAATAGGCCATGTTAATGATATTAATATTGAAATCGATCTAGGTGCTTCAATTGTATTACACACAGATAATGTTAAAATAATGCCTATAACATACATCCATATAAATGCAAAAATAATCATCTTCGCCACTCTATTAATTCCTGAATAATTTCAATCGCCACTATAATTGGAAATAATACAAACCAAAAAGTCGCAGTAAATAATTTACCTGTTTTATTCATATAAGCATCTTCAGCTAAGGTAAACACCGCCAATGCGCCGAATAAGTATAACCATATAATTAAAAATGTAGTCATTTTATTTTCCTATCGTATATTTAGATACTAATTGCCATTCGTTTTTTTCTTTAGAGGATAATACTTTTATTAGGGACATATCAATTTTAGTAAGATCCTCCATTGATTCTAATAAATCCCATTCTTGTAATAAACTCACAATGGTATTACGTCTAAGAATATCTTGATCTGAGATATCTACAGTTTTACCATCAAAAGCAAGCATTTCTTTAAAATGCATAATAGCATAATTGCCCTGCTTATGAAATATATGGCACGATTGTGTTAATGTTTTGTTCTTAAAAGAAGCAATACCAATTCTTGTTAATGTTTCTCTTACAATATTAAAGTCATCTTTATCTTTTAGATTGATCGTAATGCCCATGTCTTTAAATAAATCATTCATCTTTACCACCTCTGTTTTTTATTTTTATTAAATCATCATCTGTCATGAGGCTTAAATATTCAAGCGCTCTTTTTTTATTTATTTTATAATGTTCTGCCACTATAATCACATTTTTGTCGGTTTTAGGCGATTTATACCATCTATGTGGTCTTTTACATTTTCTTATAGTTCCCAGATAATAATCATATTGAAGCATGCTATCCAGACCATAATTTTGATTCATTTCATTTGACTGTATTACAGTATCGTAATGAAATGAAAAAGCTTTATTTGTTAAAAAGGCGTTATAGTCAGATTCTCTGGAAGGATCTGATCTAATAGAATGTTTACCCTGTTGAATTGCATTAATAAATGCAAACGGACTACTCACTATCGCCCCCATCGTACCTGATTTCTTGAATTTCATGTTCTTTTTCTAATAATTTGTAACAATCTGAACATACTGCTTCTTTGATTGTATAATCGCTTCCAACTACTTCAACATCTCCGGCCTTAAAAAACATGAATTTGTCGCACATCCAACATTTCTTCATAAAAATTCACAATCAACCATCACTTCAACTAAGAATGCTGCAGTATTAATTTCCTGGTCCATAACAAAAGCATTTTGATATTGATATTTACCCAATGTAAGAACTAATTGAGGGATTGATTGTGGTTTTAAGAATGCATAAGCAAGATCATAAAATTCTCTGTAAAGATCCTGAGCACCTAACTCTGGGTGTTCTGTCAACCATTTTCTTGTAGAATTGAAATCCTTTTCTTTCAACATAGGCATCAATTCTTCTAGATGTTGTTGTGTTTGATTTTTAAGGCTTTCAGCATTAATTTCACCAAATTTAGAAGCCATTTGAATTTGGCCAATAAATTTTCTAAAATCAAGTGAATTTTTATTACTAGCCATGAAATCCACGATGTCTTTTTCGATATATGGAATTTCCTCTGTATCAAGAATTTCAAGAATTCTCTTATAGAAGGATTTCATAAGAATAGCACGTTCTTTAGGATTGACTGTAAAATCGATTAAATTCAGTCTAGAAAGAAGTGGTCCAGTTATCATAGATTTGATATTACATGTAAAAATGAAACCTGTCATTTTTGAATTTTCTTCAATGAATGCTTTCATAGCATCCTGAGTAGCTGACGTCATTTTTTCAGCTTCATCAAAAATAACATATTTTCTTCCACCATCAAGGCTTACCTTAGTAACAAATCCTTGAACTAAATCACGTAATGTGTCAATATTACCATGTAAAGACGCATTTACAAAAATATATTCTGCATCTAATTCTTCCATCATTGCTTTAGCAATAGTAGTTTTTCCTAAACCAGGAGGGCCAGATAAAATAAGATTGTCTTCAATTACACCCTTTTCTAAATAAGTTTTGAAAATATGTTTAATACGAAATGGCAAAATACATTTATCTAATTTAGTTGGACGATATTTTTGGTCCCAAATTACTTCACTCTTCATCATAAGTAGATTTTCCCTCCGGTGATACAAAATATGTCACATTCTCTGATTCAAATTTGGCTAGTCCTTTAAAGCACAGAGATACATTATAATCGCCGCTAATAAGCAATAAATCATTAATATCAAAAATCATATTAAAAATTCTATCAGTTTCACCAATTTTGATAGTAAATTCGTCTTGTTTTTTCTGGGCTTTTTTAGTTAATTTAATATCATATGTTGTTAGAAATAAATCATTTCCATCACCACGAAAAGTAATATTTGGTTTTCCCAATGCTTTAGCAGATTTTACAATAGTTTTAATATCACCTGATGACACTTTAGTTTCGATTTCTGTAGATGGCAGTTTAAAACTTTTAGCATAATTTGGATGAGAAATGTGTTCTTCACTATCATATCTAAAAGTTGCCCGCTTACCACTTGAATCCGAAATCGCCAAATGAGCTTCATAAAATTCAATCTCGGGATCATCAAATAATTTTATGAGCTGCAATAATTTTTGTAACTCATAAATACCAAAATCGACTGTAAAATCTTCTTCTACAGTTGCTATACAAGTGGGAGAATTACCTAATTCTGGTTTGGTTTTGATGACATTACCAGATTCAATCCAAATGGATTTATTAATCGTGGTAAAAGATGTTAAAATTTCAAGTGTTTTTTTACTTAATTTCATTCACTACTCCATTATTCTAATTATATTAACACATATTATTCTAAAAGTACATCATGAATTTAGCGCAGCCATATGAGGGAGTGATCCTCTATATAAATATGTACCAAAATGTTGTAATTGCATCCAGGGTAATAGCCATACCTTTAGACCAGCAGTTCTGGCTTTTCTGCAGAACCAATAATCCTCACTTAGATATTGTTTAGTATCAGGATCGATTTCGCAATGAAAAAAAGCATTGATTTCTCTTTTGCCATCAAAATGTTCAGAGCGATTATGATCTGGTTTATAACTAGTTTCAGGATATGCTTTAGCAAATTTTTCAAACGTTTCACGCTTAATAACCATGAAACCAGTGCCACCATCTCGGATTTCGACAGGTTGATCTACTTTAAACGAATCGCCATTCAGTTGAGAAAATACATAATCACCTACAAAATGTTCAAGATCATTAGGATTTTTGTCTGCAAAACCTTTATTGACGGCTTTTACAATCTTTTCCCATGCGATAGCTTTCTTAGGGTATGGAGCACAGACGATATCATAATCATCGTTTTCCATGGATAAATGCCATGCAGCTAGAACATCCTCTGGTTTAAATACAATATCTGCATCGATGAAAATCATTGTGTCGCATTTTGACCTAAGAAATTCATCTGCTACATAATTTCTAGCTCTTTGAACCAGACTTTCTTGGTAAAGAAAGTGAGGTTGAATTTTAATGCCATTGCTTGCAGCAAGAGCCATAAGATTTAAAAGCGCACCAGTTGTCACTCCTGTACAGACTCCGCCATACATAGGAATACCAATAAAAAGCCCATTGGATTTTCTTAGTTTATCTAAATTAATGTCTATTTTCATAAATCATACACCGTAAATTCTATTGAGGGGTTTAATTCTTCGAAGTCTTCTATTAGTCTTTCAATGATATTCCAATCGCCACCGCCGAGACCAGCACCAATTCTAGGAATAGCAACTGTAATAGATTCGCCACCATATTTAACTAAATTTTGTAAACAGCTAACAAGAGCAATATAATTAACATGTCTGCCAACAGAGCCAAAATGATCCTGGGTGATCATATTTACTATAGTTTTCCCACTAGTACCGCGCGCGGGTATAATATCGCCTAACATTACTTCAGTTGGCAATTCACCGGTTCTATGAATATCACAATGTTCTTTATATTTTTTATATGCATATGGATGTTTTTTCTTAATTTGTAAAGCTACACCACTACCCATTACACCCTGAGCATTACATCCATGAGCAATATATGTTTCAGTAGCTTCTAGGAGATCGCCTCTTTTATATTTCATTTTCACCTCTTTAATAATTATGAGTAATATGATTAGCAGCAATTTCATCAAAAGGCTCTTCACCTTCTTTATCATTAGTGCATAACCATATTTCTGCTAAAAGCCCTTCAATTACAAATACTTCTGATTTGCTAAGCGTCCCTTTAAGATGATATCTATTTACCATATCTAAAATCTTGTCACGATTATAGAGTGAAATTACGCTCTTATTATTAATATTTTCTACTAAAATTTTATAGAAATCAGCAATATTAACATTTAATGCATTATAGATTTTTCTACCACTACAAAGTGTTTCTGTATAAGTTATCTTTCTAATTTTAGGTTCGATTTTCTTATTATTAGCTTCTTTAATAAGATCTGGAAAGTTACCAGCATTTTTAACATCGTCAACCAAAACACCCATCTGTTTAGCATCATATAAAATAGCGCAGCAAGCCATAATATGTCCTAAATGATCTACACCAGAATCTTCTGCAAATTCTTCACCATCAACACATGCAGCCCAATGGCGATAAATAGCGTCTAAATAAATAGATTTTACTACCTTAGATTCTCGCCAATTCATCCTTCCGTATTTTTTTGCGCCATCATCCATAGCTTGGGCTAATGGTACCAATGCAGACAAAGGAACTGACATAATTCCTTGTTTTTTACTTCCAGCGTCTAATTTTGGATTATTTGTTTTCATAATATTTTAAACCTTCTTCAAGCCATTCTTTTTCATAATTTTTCATCATTAACCAATCAAGTGTAGTATCATTATTATTTATGCGATTATCCCAAATAAACCACGAATAACTTACCATACCGCCAATTTGTTTTTTTCTTAAATCATTTTCAAAAGCACAATTGACTCTATCAGAGAATGTTAATATTTTAGTTGGTGGATTTTCTTTAAAGAAATAATGGCGATTTCTACTTTCTAGAAAGGTTGTTCTTAAAAATATGCATAATAGTTCAACCTCTGGAACAACATGTTGAATAAATTTTAAGGGTATTTTACTGCTATAAGGCGGATTAGTAATTACCGTTCGCCCTTTATAATCCAAATCAAATGCATCTTTACCAAATTCAACACTTGTTATAGTATCATATTCATACAAATCGCTAGAAGAAACAATTTTATTATTTCTCTCTAATTCTTTGCTAATCCAGCCTTTACCTGCAAATGGTTCCATTACTTGTTTAGGTATATCATAATTCTTTAAAAGAGAATATGTCGCCAGAGGCGGTGTAGGATAGAAATCGTTGCTGTTTCTATCCTTAGATGCTTTTCGCATAATATGTTTATTTTTCATACATTATCCAACGCTATTTGTAGCATTTTAATACAAACTGCTTTTGATCTCCATTGATTACCCATGTCACATTCTGCTATAAAGCCAGTCGGTGCATGTGTGACACGAATTTTAGTTAAAAATGTCGTTATATGTTTTCTATCAACGTATGTTTTTATATCTAAATCCTCATCTTTAATTTTAGTCAAATATTTCACCCAATCTACCAATATTATCTCTATGTGATGGTGCTTCCCATCCCTCGGGTTTAATTAAATCAGGAAGACCTAATGGATTTGGTCGTGATGCTTTAATGCCAACCTCTTTAGACATATTGGCTTTATGCACTGCACTCCATGCCTTTTGAGCGTTAACTTCAAACAAATCTAAAGTACCAATAGCAACAACTACAAGATCAATCAATGCATCAACAACATCGTCTGCTGACTCACTATCTTTCATTTCATTCAATTCTTCTTCTAAAAACGCAATTCGAAATTTTAAGAGAGCCTCAAGTTTTTCCTTATCAAATTCTTTCACTTTTTCGGGTATTTGATAATGATTATGCATATCTTTAATATCATCAACCCAAGGCATATCCCATGGTAAACCATCATTCAGAAAAATCAATTCTGGGTCTGGCACAAAGCACCCATCGAATATTTCTTCGCCGTAAACATTTACAGGTTCGTCTATTACTTTTAATTTATCGCTCATTCTTTATCCTTTTCTATATATTTAATTGCAGTTTGTAATCCTTGATTAATCGCCTGATCCATATCAATATAAGTATATTTGCCGCATCTACCAACATGTGTAACATTTTCGTCACCTTTAGCATATTCTACATATTTTTTATAACGTTCAGTATTATAACCATCTGGATCTTTAACTGGATAATATCTTTCACCATTATTCATATCAGCATCACATGGATATTCTGCAATTGCAGATGCTCTCCATGTAATTCTATCGCCCCTAATAAATTTATCCCACCATGAGTTATTGCTGGATAATTCAGTATAATAAGCAGTTCTTGTAGCACCAAGCACAGTTGTATTATTGATAACAAATACACCTTCAACAGGAGCTTCAGCATAATGAACTTCCCGAAATTTAACTGAACGCCATTCTAATGCGCTGAATCTGTTGTTGTAAAATTCATCAATTGGCATTGCGCTGAAAACATGATCATATTCCCACATAATTCTATGTTTACCCATACAATCGTTTTTAATGTTTGAATTAAGAAATAGTGTAATATTTTCATGGTTAAGCATATTTTCAACGAGTTTAGTATATCCCTCTTTAGGCATTCCCTGATATTTATCAGTGAAATACTCGTCCGAATCATCGTCTCTAAATTTTAGTCGATTTTTGACACTGCTGCTTAATTTATCCCATGAAATATTCCACATCTTTTTAGTATACGGTTTAAAAAATATATCAAGTATTTCATCGGTTGTAAATCGTTTTTTTAAATCTTTATTTGGTGGTAGAGTGAAATATTCACCATTAAATTCAGCTTTTACTTTATGTCTATAATTATCTAATTCACAAAATCTGTTAATGAATTTATAAACTTTTTCGTTATTAGTATGAAAAATGTGTGGACCGTACTTATGCATTCTTAAACCATTTCCACTACATTTATAATCATAAGCATTTCCAGCCACATGGTCACGTTTATCTACAATTTCTACGCTATATCCAGCTTCAGCCAATGTTCTAGCAATAGTAGCACCAGTAAAACCAGCACCAATAATTAAGATTTTTTTCATAATATAGCTCCTATTTCATCCTTTTGAGTATTTTTATCTAAAGGATGCGCCTCATATAAAGCTTCTTTTTGCATTGCAGCAAATTTAATTCTTCCCTCTTCAGACATTCCCTCGATATTTTCTGTAGTAATTTGAGCAATATTATTATTCTTGTAATAAACCTTCATTTCTGCTGGTTCACCAATAAGAATAGATCCTGCATCAGCAACTTGATATGGTCTTGCACGCCACCATCCAGAACCAGTTTTAGTAATATTACCATCAGTATGGTAATATCCGGGCATGAGAATACCCCACTGGCTCATAAATTCTTCACACATATCTCCTTCTTTGAGACGTGGTGATTTATATTGTCCTCTAGCAGCACCATAACATTTGACAGGCCAAGTTGCATGTTGTTTTTTCAACCATTTGCGTGTTTTACCCTGTACTAGAGAAGCAAAATTAAATTCTTGCTTTTTCTCAATATTGTTAGTAAAATTACCCTCGCGGCCAAAATTGTTTTCTGGTTTACGATTAAGATGAAATGGATGTGGATTATAAACAAATAATTTATCTTCTCTCCAACCTAATTCCATGCGTGATAAATTGCCACCCTGATAAGCAGAAACAAGCATACGATTTTCACGTTCTTGTAAAATTTTCACTGCTTCAATATACGATTTACTATATAATTTGACTTCCGATAAATCCTCAGTACCAGACCACATATTGAACAGATAATCTCTATAAGCAGATTCGTAATTTTTCTTTTCCAGTGTTTCACCATATTTGATAATGGATTTATAAATTGAGTCAAATTGCCAATCATCAAATGAAATAATACAATCTGGCCGTTGTGAAATAGCATATAAACCACCCCAAAGCTGCTGACAAAAACCTGCAGGTGAATGGATATACACAATAACTTCATCGTATTCATGAAGACTTTCGCCTAAAATTACTGGGCGCTGATCTACAGTCCATCCCATGGCTTCTAAACAATTAATAAGTGAATAATGAGATGGCACTACCTGAAGTTGTTGGTTTAAATAATGATCTCTCTTAGTTTGAAGAGTATTAAAACCTGTAATTAAAATTTTCTTCATGGGTGATTATCCTCAAAAATTTCTATGATATCTTTCAAATCCTTTAATTCTCTATGAAATGCATCAATATTGCGCTCTTTTGATATAGGATGAGAGTGATTTGCCCCAAAGCGCTGCATTTTTGCATATGCCATAATTACTTCGGCACATTCTTCAGCAATATGCGCCATACGGCCTTCATAGGTTTTTGGTAAATATTTTTCAATCATAAATTTTTAAATCCTTTAAACTATCTGGTAAAACAAATTCGTGGTCATAAAACAATTCTTTATATTCGGCGCCGGGAAATTTTTCACCCAGTGATAATCCATCCTTAAAGGTAAGATGTTTATCCTCATCTGCAAATCTTAACAAATCATTTAGATACATACCAGTGTATCCAGTGGTTTTTACTACAGTGATCACCATATGGTTTTTCTGAGTTTCAGACATTTCTTTTGCGCCATTTCTCTATGATATCTAGTAGCTCTATCGGTATAGATAATTCCATTTAGATGATCATACTCATGTTGAATAATTCTAGATGTCATCCCAGTATATTTTTCTGTTTTCACTTCGCCATTGGGAAGAGTAAAACGCATTCTAATATGTTCCGGGCGTTTAATTTTAATTATAAGATTAGGAAATGATAAACATCCCTCATCCATGTAAACTTCTTTTTTACTATAATCTACAATAATAGGATTGTACATAACTAAAATAGGATTACTTCTAATTACAAAACATCTATGTGGTAAACCTACCTGATTTGCAGCTAAACCGACTCCACTAGTATTCATTAACGATTCAGCAATATCTTTAGCGAATTGAATCGGATCTATAGGAGGATTATTAAAATTAAATTCTGGAGAGATTTCTCTTAAAAGCTTGTTAGTTTCGTCTATCATGTACATACTAATGCATTCTTTTCTTCTAAAATTTCTACTTTGCTTAATAAGGTTATTTCATCGGATTTCAAATCATGATAACCATATTTTTTAACATCCATATCATAAAATAATGAACCACCCATATTTTGAGCAACTAAATGCATTGTATTTCTCATTATACTGCATTTTTCACTATTCTCTTCATTTAAAAATTTTTTCAATAATTTCTTAATATCTTCTGGCATTTTATACCTCTTCATATGTGGTGAAATTCTTTACTAATTCTGCCTTTATAGTTTTATCAAACAACTGTCTATTCTTGATATCTTCGGAATGTGAAATAATAATTGTATTAGTTTGATCGAATTCACTTAAAATATTTTCTAAATTATCAACATTGTCAACATCCAGGCCATCCATAAGTTCATCAATTATCAAAAGATTACATGCTACTGAATTTTTCATTTTGGCTATATCTCTCATAGCAAGAAGAATAGAAAAATCAATACGTTTTTTCTGACCTTCAGAAAATGAATTGTAACTAAATTTGTCTCTATGTCTTGATTTAATAGTCTCATTGAACGATGAATCCAATTCAAATGAAACAAACATATCAAATTTCTCTAAATAAGAATTAATATGTTGATTAAGAAGAGGAATATACTTATTGATAATTACACTCTTGATGCCATTATCTTTCAATATTTTTTGGCAATTGACATAATTTTCAGCAATTCTTTTATGCTTATCATATTTTTTATTTTCTAATGTAATTTCCCTTTTTAATGCATCTAATTTGATTGTAGAAACTTCCGATTTTACTTTATTCTTAAGTTTATCAATACGCTCATTCATTTCTTCTACAGTGGTGATCATGCTGTTTAGCATAGTTTTTTTAACAGAAGTATTTGATTTTATTGCACTAATGTCATCTTTAGATTTTTTAATTTCGTCAAATATATTATTACACTTAGTAAGATTAGTGTCTATTTTTGGTATTTTTAAATCTAATTCAGATATTGATTTATTATTTTCCTCAACAATGGAAGCTTTATATTCAAATGTAATATCCTGTTTACATGTTGGACAGTCATCATTGCTATCAATAAATGTTATGGTTTTCTTAAGTATGTCTATTTTTGTAATAATAGCGGTTTTCTTTTTATTCAAAGCCAGAATTTTATCTACAACTTCTCCTTCAGATACAGGAAAAGAGTCTTTAATTTTTAGAAGCTCTTTTTCTTCTTCTACAAGTTTTTTAAGTTCGTTATTAAGAGCTGTTGTTTTGTCTCTTTTAATATCTCTAGCAGCAATAATAGATTGTATTTCTTCATTAGAATTGATAGATTGTTCTTCAATCATTTCATTCATAGTTTTGATTGAACTTTTCAATGATTGAACTTTAATATTGATATCCGCTAATTCAGCCTTGTTAATATCATTTTTTGATTTAAGCAATAAAGACATTTTAGAAAAAACGTGAAGATCAAGAAGATCCTCAATGACTTCTCTCCTATGTGCAGCTTGTAATTTCATAAATGGCATGAACGCAGCAGAACCAAGAACTACAACTTGTGTAAAACTCTTATAATTCATGTTGAGAATGTTTTTTTCTAAGTTTTTCTGATAATCTCTTACATCTCCAGTTTGAGGAATAAGCTCGCCATCTTTATAAATTTCAAATAAGTTGGGTGAAATTCCTCTAATGACTTTATATTCATTAAATTCAAATTCAACAACTAAATTCTTCTTATTAATAGAATTTATAAGCTGTCCTTTATTCAAATCTTTATATGTTCTACCAAACAAAGCAAAAGTAATAGCATCAATAATAGTAGATTTACCATGACCAGATTTACCTACTACCAAAAGATTACTGTTTTCTTTTAAATCGAATTCTTGAAATGTGTTACCAACAGAAAATAAATTCTTGAATTTAACACTTTTTGCATTAATCATATAGACATCGCTTCCAAATAAATTTCATCAATTATTTTATGTACTTCTTCATGACGAATATCATCCATAGCTACAATGTACTCTTTGATAATATCTGAAGTATCTTCTACTTCTACATTAGATAATTCTATATCAGAGACAGAGCTTTTTGTTTCAGAAGCTTTTATATTATAACCCATTTCTTCTAAAGATGACACAGTTTTATCATAATGTGTTCTAGATTCTATGCCAGAAGAGTGAAGTTTAATCATTTTATTTTTAAATTTAGAAAAATCAATATCTTCATTTTCATAATAAACATTTTCAAACATGGTATGAGGATTTTTGATAAATGTAAGTTCAAGAGTGTTGCTATCAAACACATGAAAGCCTTTTTGATCATCTACATCAATCCAAGTATGTTGAGTAGGCGCTCCTAAATATGTAATATTGTCTTTACTAGATTTAGTGTGATAATGGCCTGAAAATACCTTTTCAAATTTACTGAAAATTTTAGATTTCATACCATATTTAGCAGTCTGAGCTTTATTTAATTTGAAACCAGCTAGCTCCAGATGACCCATCAGGACAGTTTCTTTAGAACTCTTAATGATTTTATATGTAGCTTCAGCATTGTTCTTATGGATCCAGGGAAGTAATAAAATATTATCAATAACAGCAGCTTCTTCATGTACGGTAATATTTTTATATTCACTTAATACCAACTTAGGCGTATTTACAGAGCTGCTATTTTTATAATAAATATCATGGTTTCCTAAAATAATATCCATCCGCAAACCAGTTTTTTCTAATGGTTTAAAGAAATATTCTTTAGCATTTGTTAATGTATCTGTATCAATTTTCTTTCTAGAATGAAACACATCACCTAGATGTATAATCCCATCTATATCATTTTTTTCAATATATGGGAAAAAAATATCATTAAAAAAGAGTTTCATATTTTCATGAAACTCTTTAGAATCATTCTGTAAACCAAAATGAGTATCTGTTATAAGAATATATTTCATAAGAACCTTTTCAAAATTTCTTCACAATATTTCTTAGTAGCTCTTAGACGAGCAATTAAATTGAATTTTTCAGTAGCATTGGCATTTTCAATTCTATCACCCATATCTCTGATCATTATAGGTACTAACTGTTTTTCATCATTTTTCATTATTCACCTCAAAATTTGACATTTCTTTTTCTTTTTGTTTCTGTTTCTGTTTCTTCTTTTTTTCTTTCTTTTTGCCCTCAAAATCATCTACAAACGATGTATCCATATCCGCTTGTGATGATTCAGTGAATGTTTGTCCAGCAACACGGGCATCATGATTGTGATTTCTAAGAGATTTATATTTAAAATATCGCTGTTCGGCTTCAATATTTATAACATTTATGAAAGCATTCCATGCGATTTGGCTAAAATATGCGAAAGGATTTGGCACTTCTACATTGATGTTATATTTCTTTTTATTTAAAGCATTAATACAAGCAATAGTAGCATCACCTTTCATGTCATCTAAATAACTATAACCAGCGAAATTGCCAGATGATCCTAATCTACGAATAATTTGTATAATAGCTGTAACGACAATTTTTGGAATTTCTTCTTCATTTGAGGCATACCAGGCAACTAAATTACGATGCAATTCTTGTCCATTTACGTAATCTCTGGATTGATCTCTATTTTTTATTCTTGTTCTTTTTTTCTTTACTACTGCCATTCATTTTCCCTTTAGACCATGTTAAATATGATTTATTAAAATCTTCTGAATATATTTGCATTGGATCTTTCCATATGAAATAATGTGATATATATTGCATGATGTTTTTATTTTTACACTCTTCCATGTAGGAAGGATTATTAATAATAAATTGAAATAATTTTGCAAAAAATACAGTTGATAGCAAATACGATACTATCAAGTTCATAATATATAACACAATTCCAAGCATTAATATACTATAAAAAGCGACTGGCAGAACTAATAATCCTATCATATTAATAGCAACTAATATTACTATAGCAAATGGTGATACTAAATATTCAATATATTTCATTATTTTTTCCTAAATTTATCAATTTATACTCCTTTTCAAATAAATAAATCAAATAGTTTAATTCTATAGTGTACATTTATAAACTACTATGATATAAATGTACACTAATTAATATGTTTCTATCGGCTAGCTAGGCCAAATTATGATAGCATTGTAGTATTGACATACAGTCATAAGATATATGCAATTTATTCCTACGAAACGGGTCCTTAATTTATTAAGCAGAATGGGCAAAATAGATCAGCGCATTTTAAATAAAAAAATCTTTAAGAGATGGAAATACTTAAACCATCAGAAGCGATAATGTTGTGTAGTTATAGGCATTATCACAATTGCTTCCGCGCTTATAGGCGGTAGATAAAAAGTTAAAACGCAAAGCCTAGCTTTTCCTAACGGTTCTACTTATAACACAGTGACCCTCTTGTAAGACAAGACCCACTTAATCTCTTGCCTCCGGGCAAGGGAAGTAACTTCTTGAAGACAATAGGTTGGCTTAGAGAAGTCGAGTAAGAGTATAGCTTGCTATTCCGATATTAATTATAGATGTAAGTAATATAATATCAATAAGAATATAATATCAATAAGAATATAATATCAATAAGAATGTAATATCAATAAGAATATAATATCAATAAG
>NVXB01000016.1 GCA_002746425.1 Hyphomicrobiales bacterium
CGCATGTCGGGGCGGCGCCAGTCCTTGTGCATTTTGCCGTCTTTCATGATCAGATCAAAATTGCCCGGCCCAACCAGAATGGATTGATCGGCCAGCGGATCACCATTGACCAGTAAAATATCGGCCAGCGCGCCATCCTTGATAATGCCAAGCTCGCCCTTAAGCCCCATCAAATCGCCGCCAACTTCTGTCGCGCATTTCAGCGCACCAGCCGGGCTGTAGCCGAAAAACTTGACGAAATGACCGATATCGCGGGCGTTTTGGCCCATTGGCGTAATGGTAAAGCCGTAATCACCGCCGACCACCACCCGCATGCCGCGCTTGCGCATTTCGTGATAACTCGCAACGGTGTGCTCCAGCTTGCGCGGCAATCCCATGGCTTCGACAACCTCTTTGGTCATGCCAACCACATCACCCTCAAAAACCGAATTATGCACCAGGCCAAAGGCCGGGCCGATGATGACGCGGTCTTTCACGCTTTCCAGCATATCCAGCGCTTCTTCATCGGCAAAATCACAGTGATAAATGCAATCCACACCGGTGCGCACGGCGCGCTTAACCGATTCCGCTGCGCGCGCATGGCAGGCAACGCGTTTGCCCCAATCATGGGCCGTATCGACAACGGCTTGCAGCTCTTCTTCGCTGATAGAAATGATCTCGGCGCGGGCATGACCGACAAATTCATCGCCGGAAATATTGATCTTGATGTTGTCGACATTCTCGCGGCAGCACAGCCGCACCGCCTTGCGCATTTCATCGACGCCATCGGCAATCATGCCAAAGCTTTCGGCGTGCATATGCAGTTTTCGCTCATCACCCAAACCGCCGGTGGTGGTGATTTCGGGGCTGGCAGCACGGTAGCGCGGTCCGGCAATATAGCCGGCCTCAATTTCGGCGCGCACCACCACATCAATGCGCAATTTGGCCGATGCGGCGGAGTAGCAACTGGTAAAACCGTGATCGAGAATTTTGGTGGCATTGCGCAGGGTCGCCAGCAAATGCTCTTCGGGCGGAATTTCGCCAAGGTCCTGGTTGCGCGAGGGGCCAACAAAGCTGAGATGGCAATGGCCTTCCACAAGGCCGGGCATCAATGTGCGCCCGCCAGCATCAATCTCGCTGGCAGCATTTTCTGCGGAGATTTGCCCAGTGCCACGAGCAACGGTTTTGATGCGGTTGCCTTCAATCAGCACCTCGCCATCATAGGCCTCGTCGTTGATGCCGTCCCAAACTCTGGCGTTGCGAATGATGTATGACCCCATGGAAAACTCCCCCCATATTTATTCTTATCGCGGGATGAAACACCCCGCAGCCCTTTGCCTTTGATCATATTCAGTTTACGCTGTGGTTCCATCAGTATTATTGCGTTTGACCTCTTTTGTGACGCTAAGTGAGACCTTGAATTTATGAGTGATCTGGACCCCTACATGATCCGCGCGCATGTGCCTGATTTTGCCGATATTGCCGAGCAATATGCGCAGGATAGTGAGCATGTGCGCGATATCCACGATTGCGAATTGGACATTGCTTACGGCGAAGGTGAGCGCGAGGAACTGGATGTGTTCTGGCCTCAGGGCCACAGCAGCGGCTTGCCAATCCATATCTTTGTGCATGGCGGATATTGGCGCGCAAATGCCAAGGATGATTACTCCTTTGTCGCCAACACGATTGTGGAATCCGGCGCAATTGCCATCATCATTGATTATGATTTGATGCCCGATACGCGCATGGAAGTGCTAATCGATCAGGTGCGCAACGCCGCCAAATGGGTGCGCCAAAACGGCGAGAAGTTGGGCGGCGATACCTCGCAAGTGACCGCCAGTGGCCATTCCGCAGGGGCACATTTGGCCAGTTACCTGCAATTGCAGGGGGTGGATGAGGTTGATGAACCGGACACCGGCGTGTCACGCCTTTTGTTACTGAGCGGCATTTATGACTTGCAGCCAATCCGGAACAGCTTTTTGCAAGAAGAGATTTCTCTGACCGAGGAAGAGGCAACTTCATGGTCCCCCATCACCTGCGACGCCTCCGCTGATATCAACATCGAGCTGGCCGTGGGCGCTTTGGAAACCGCCCCGTTTCACAATGATATGAAACAGTTTGCCAAGACCATATCCGGGGCAGGCGGGCAGGTCTCGTCGGCCACATTGGCCGAAGAAGACCACATGACCATTGTGCGCTCTTTAGGCGAGAGCGGCACCGAGTGTTCGCAGCTGTTGATGAAGTGTATTCACGAAGAATATTAGCGCTTAGATAGAATTTCTACGCCACTAAACGGTTTACATTGCGGCGATTTGACGCAATGTATGGTTGTGCCTGCGAACAGCAATGGCTGGACCCTTGCTGTTCGCGCACTAAGTAAAGATCAGGTATTTAAATGTCACCGTGTCGCAGTTTAATTCTTTGCATGCAGATGTTTTAATACCGCGCGAACCCGTGACCAGGTTCGAAGGACTATTGATCAAGTTCATTGTGGGGAGGAAACATCAATGAAGCTTACCGTAAACGGCACCGAGCGCGAGTTCGAGGGCGACATGACTATGCCCGTATTGTGGTTCATCAGAGATGAGCTCAATATGAGTGGCACTAAATTTGGCTGTGGCGAAGGCCTGTGCGGCGCATGCACAATCCATGTGGATGGTGTTGCAGTGCGCGGTTGCCAGACCGCCATGGAAGATATTGAAGGCAAAGCCCTGACGACAATCGAAGGGCTGAGCGAAAATGGCGATCATCCGGTTCAGGCCGCATGGCGTGAGCAGAACGTGCCGCAATGTGGTTTCTGCCAAGCTGGCCAGATCATGCAGGCAGCATCCTTGCTGACCGAAAATCCAAATCCATCTGATGATCAGATTCTGGAAGCCATGCAAGGCAATATCTGCCGCTGTGGTTGCTATMAGCGTATCGTTTCTGCGGTGCGTCAAGCTTCGACGGGAGCTTAAATCATGTTAAATCAGATTGAGAAATTTGCAGGYAAATCAACTGCATTGCCAACCCGTGCRCTGCACGCRGTTATGCGTAAAGTCACCAAGGCCGAATTGAGCCGCCGTACCATGCTGCAAGGCYTGGGTGGTTTTGTTCTGGCAACACAGTTTGTATCCAGCGATGCGGAGGCYTTTGARGCTTAYCCSACGCAGGGTTTGAACATGCCAAATGGTGTGCGCAAYGAYCCGCATATCTTTGTCTCCATYGCTTCAGACGGCACCGTAACAATTGTTGCGCATCGTTCTGAAATGGGTACKGGCTCCAAAACAACACTTCCCATGATCATCGCTGATGAGATGGAAGCTGACTGGAAGATGGTYAAAATCGTTCAGGCACCYGGTGATGAGCCTAAATAYGGCAATCAGGATACCGATGGTTCTCGTAGCCTTCGCCATCACATTCAGCCAGCGCGCGAAATTGGTGCCGCTGTTCGTTTGATGATGGAACAGGCCGCTGCCAAAAAATGGGGTGTTGATGTTGGCGATGTTAAGGCCAGCCTGCATCAGGTTATCCATAAAACGCTTGGTACTCGCATTGGCTATGGTGAGCTTGCAGAAGTTGCCATGGGCATGGAAACCCCGGCGCGTGATGCCTTGAGCTTCAAAGACGAAAAAGACTTCCGTTATATCGGTAAGGGCGAAGTACAGATCACCGATCTGCACGACATCACCACCGGTAAAGCCAAATACGGCGCGGATTATTATGTGCTCGGCATGAAGCATGCGGTTATCGCACGCCCACCCGCTGTTGGTGCAGAAGTTATGTCTGTGGATGATAGTGCAGCGCTTAAAGTGCCCGGCGTTGAGAAAATTGTTCAACTGCCTGTCACACCGCTTGGCTCCAAGTTTAAGCCTCTTGGCGGTGTTGCTGTTATTGCGTCCAATACTTGGGCTGCGATTAAAGGCCGCGAAGCTTTGGTCATCAAATGGGGCCCAAGTAAATATGACGGCTTCAACACTGATGAGTATGAAAAAGAGCTTCGTGCCTCTGCCAACGCACCGGGTAAATCCGTGCGTAATCAGGGCGATACAGAAGGCGCGTTAGCGTCGGCTGTCACAACGCATAGTTTTGAGTATTATCAAAAGCATGCGGCGCATTCTCCAATGGAGCCACCGGCAGCTGTTGCACGTTATGAAAATGGCAAGCTGGAAATCTGGGCACCGGTGCAAAGCCCCTATGTGGCGCGTACCGATACCGCAGACTATCTTGGCATGGACCCTGCCGATGTGACCATGAACGTTACATTGCTGGGCGGCGGTTTTGGCCGTAAATCCAAGGCTGATTTTGCCACCGAGGCAGGTTTTCTTGCCAAGGAAACCGGCATGCCGATCAAGGTTCAGTGGACCCGAGAAGATGATATTCGCCACAGTTATTATCACACCACTTCTGTTGAGAAGATTGATGTGGGGCTGGACGCGGATAACAAGGTTGTGGCCTGGCGTCACCGCAGTGCGGCTCCGTCCTTCCTGTCCACTTTTGTGCCCGATGAAGGCTTTGAGCATGAAATTGAATATGGCATGGGTCTGGAAAATCTGCCCTATGACATCGCCAATATCAGCGCTGAGCAATGCAAGGCAATGGCGGGTACCCGCGTAGGTTGGTTCCGTTCTGTGTCCAATATCCCGCGTGCTTTTGCGGTGCAATCTGCCACGGCAGAACTGGCCCATGCACTGGGCAAAGACCAAAAAGACTTTTTGGTCGAGATGATTGGTGCTGGCCGTAAGCTAGATGCCAAAGCATCGGGTCTGCCCGGTAAGTTCTGGAACCAGTATGAGCCAGAGGACGAGTTCCCGTTTGATACGGCGCGCTTGACCAATGTGCTTAATCTGGTTGCGGAAAAAGCCGGTTGGGGCAAAACTTTGCCGGAGGGTGAAGGCCTTGGTATTGCGGTTCACCGCAGCTTTGTGTCCTACATTGCAACCGTGGTGCATGTTAAAGTTGTTGATGGCGTGGTTCGGGTTCCCGAAGTGCATATGGCCATTGATGCTGGCTTTGTGGCCAATCCAGAGCGGGTTCGCTCTCAGATGCAGGGTGCTGCCGTGTTTGGCATGACAACCGCGCTGCATTCTGGTGTGAACTTTGAAAATGGTGCGGCTGTTGAAGGCAATTTTGATAGCTACGAAATGGTGCGTGCCGATAACTTCCCTGAAGTTGTGCACACCCACATCGTGCCGCATCCATTTGCTGTTCATGCAACGGGTGTTGGCGAGCCGGGTGTTCCGCCATTTATCCCTGCGCTGACAAATGCGATCTTCAATGCAAGCGGCAAACGTATCCGCAGCCTGCCTATTGCGGATCAGCTCAGCACTTAAACGGTATTGAGACAATTGAATTTGAAAAGGGCGGCTTTTGGGCCGCCCTTTTTGCTCTTGTATCTCGGTTTTACAATTATTGAGGTTTTGGGAAAACAGGGCGCAGGCGATGGCCATCCGGGTCTGTTGCAACAAAGGTCAGCCCAAAATCCATTTGTGTTGGAGCCTGCACAATTGGCAGGCCGCGCTTTTTCCAATTATCGTGCAGCGCGTTAAGCTCATCCGCATCAGCCACATCGAAGCAAATCTCTGTGTTGCCGCCACCGGATGTGATTTTGGGCTCAACCTGATCCTTCGACCACAGGCCAAGCATGACACCCTCACGCAGTGGCATCATGGCAAAGCCATCCATTTCTTGTGCGATAGGCACGCCGAGCAGCTCGGTATAAAATTTACTGCTCTTTTGTGCGTCATCGACATACAGAATAAGGAAATTAAAATTAATCATGGGGAAGTCTCCATTAATACTGATAGCTGACCAATCGCGGTCTGCCTAAAGCCTCAATAGAACGCGGCATTGTCAGGACGAGTCAGTAGTCAAAACAATTAGAGCAGGGTCCAGTTTAGAATTGTTCAAAACTTGAGTGTTTGACACAGGTATTATTCCATGCATAAACATGATTATATCAGTCATGTTTACGCTGAGCGCAAAACTCAGCCAGTGGCCCTTGCTGGATTTGGCCTATGGATATGTTTTCAAATTGCGGATGTCGGGATCTGACGGGTTATTTTAACCGCGAACCAGAGAAGCTGGTTTTGGATGGATACCGCTATTGGACCTTTGGCGTTGCCAACGGCACAATGGATTCCTGGCAGGATGCCTGGAACCTTTATTCCGGTGTTTTAGGGTCGCAAAATGGCCGCGCCGCGCTCAATGCGCTGTCGCATTTCATCAAAACGCTGGGGCGCTGCGCCTCTTGCCCACTACGCATGTTTCGGCAGGGTTCTGTCCACATTTGCCGCGATGAAACAATCATCCTGGGCCTGATTGCCAGCGTCCAACATGCCGATCACAAAACGGTAGAGTTGTGCTTGAACGCCATCTCCTGCGACACACGCTGCGAAGAGGTGGCAACAGCTGCCGCCGATTTCGCCCTGACATTAAAGGCACTGGATCAAATCCTTTTGCCCATCCCCTTGCAAGCCATTGAAGATGTTCTGCACCGCGCAGAACACGCGGATTACGGCGGGCCTGACCACACCCATCACMATAACAACACACTGCATTAACCGGAGTAAAATACATGAAATTGAAGCACTTCTATCTGGCAGCAGCGCTGCTGGCCTCAACAAGTCTGGCCACATCAACCTTCACAAGCGTTGCCCATGCCGATGCGACACCAAACGCCGTTCTGACCACCTATTCAGATATTGCGCTTGCAAGCTTTGAAGATTCGCTCTCAACCGCCAAAGCACTTCAGTCCGCTGTTGATGCGTTCCTTGCAGCCCCTTCTGCTGCATCCCARCAGGCTGCAAAAGCTGCMTGGGTWGCMGCGCGTGTGCCTTATCAGCAAACCGAAGCTTACCGCTTTGGCAACGCCATCGTTGATGATTGGGAAGGCAARGTAAACGCYTGGCCACTYGATGAAGGCCTGATCGATTATGTTGATGGCAGCTATGGCATGGAAAGCGATGCAAACGCGTTTTACACAGCCAATGTRGTKGCTAATGCCAAGCTYGAAATCAACGGCAGCATGATTGATGCCAGCATGATTTCMCCTGCATTCCTGCAAGATATCCATGAAGCTGGTGAAGTTGAATCAAACGTTTCCACGGGTTATCACGCCATTGAGTTTTTGCTCTGGGGCCAGGATTTGAACGGAACAGGCGTTGGTGCCGGTGCTCGTTCTTACACAGATTTCGACACTGCAAACTGCACCAATGGCAGCTGCGAACGTCGTGGAGATTATCTGCGTGCGGCAACTCAGCTGCTGATCTCTGATCTGGAAGAAATGGTCGGCAACTGGACAGCAAACGGCGCTGCACGCTCCGCTTTGTTCACAGATGAAACCGCTGGTCTTGCAACAATTCTGACCGGCATGGGCTCTCTTTCTTACGGCGAATTGGCCGGCGAGCGCATGAAGCTTGGTCTGTTGTTGAAAGATCCAGAAGAAGAGCATGATTGCTTCTCCGACAACACGCACAACTCCCATCTGTATGATGCGGTTGGCATTCGCAACGTTTACACCGGCCACTACAAACGCGTTGATGGCACTGTCATCTCCGGTGCATCTCTGTCCGAGCTGGTTGCCCAGAACAACGCTGATCTCGACAGTGAATTGCGCGGCAAGTTGAACGCAACAATCGATGCCATGGGTTCCATGGTGCTGCGTGCCAATAGTGTTGAAGCCTATGACCAGATGATTGGTGAAGGTAACGAGGAAGGCAACGCTGTTGTGCAAGCTGCGATTGATGGTTTGATTGATCAGACCCGCTCCATCGAGCGTGTGATTGCAGCGCTTGATCTTAGCGGAATTGAGATTGAAGGCTCCGACAGCCTTGATAGTCCAGCTTCTGTTTTCGAGTAAAACCGCAGCACAAGAAATGCGATGATTGTTTGCAGTTGCAACTTTCTATCTGAAAAAGACATTGAGGAAGTCGTTCTCGGCTTCCTCAATGAAGATGAGTGGCAACTGATCTCGCCTGGTATGGTTTATCACGCCCTGAAAAAGAGAGGTCGTTGTTGCAATTGCTTTCCGGATGTTGTGAATATCATTGTATCCACGAGTGAAGTTTTTCACCAAAGTCTCAAGACCCCGGAACAAGACATTGGCCCTTATGTGGGCCGCATTCGTGATGAGCATTTGCGATGCGAAACGGTCAGACGCATGACCGCGATAGCAAGGCAGCAGAATCGAGAGCTTAATCTGAGACAGGGTTAAGCCAGTCATGGATTGAATTAGCTGATGAAAGCTAGAAAAGACGAAAACTTTGGTTTGGCGCGGACATGTGTCGTTAGCGCCGTATTAATCGGTTTCATGATGGCGGGTACCACCCTCATCCATGCGCAAGAGACAACAGATTTTCTCCAGATACGCGATGATTTAACGGCAAAAGATATCGAGCGGGTCACCAGCGTGACAACGCCCACGGATGATTTTTCCAAACCCGAAAGTTTCGAGATCAAGCAGGGCGGTGCGGCAACGTCAACCAAGACCGTCAACCGCAATTCCTTTTCCCATTTCTCTGACAATCTATCTTTTGCGCAAGAGCGGGATTTTAAGCTTGGCAATGGCCTGTTCCGCAAGTTTTGGGTATCCTCCCCAAGCTCCACTCAGGCCTCCGATGGTCTGGGCCCATTGTTCAATGCTCGTTCGTGCCAGACGTGCCATTTGAAAGATGGTCGCGGCCACCCGCCAGAGGGTGATGATGACGCAACATCGATGTTTTTGCGCCTCGCGCGCCCTGCCAAAACCGACGGGGATAAAGCTCTTTTAGCTGCATCCGGCGGGTTGAACCTGCCAGACCCCACCTATGGCGGTCAGTTGCAGGATTTCGCTGTGCCCGGCCTGCAGGCCGAAGGCGATATGGTCATCACCTATGAAGAACAGTTGGTGACACTGGACGATGGCACCAGCGTTTCCTTGCGCATGCCAGCTTATTCGGTGACCAATCTGGGCTTTGGCCCGATGCATCCCGACACGACTTTTTCACCGCGTGTGACACCGCAAATGATCGGTCTTGGCTTGGTCGAATCCATTCACGAATCCGACCTTGTTAATCAGGCAGACCCGGATGACGGAGATGAAGATGGCATATCTGGTCGCTTGTCCCTGGTGAGCGGCACCATTGGCCGCTTTGGCTGGAAAGCCTCCAACGCCACCGTGCGCCAGCAAAGCGCCGATGCTTTTGCCGGAGATATCGGCCTGTCATCGCCCTATGCCCCGCGCCACCACGGCGATTGCACAGTAAACCAGCAAGAATGCCTGCAAATGGCAACCGGTGTTCAAAAACGATTAGGCGATACCGAAGCGCCTGATCCTGTTTTGGAACTGGTGACCTTTTACTCCAAAAATCTCGCCGTGCCAGCAAGGCGCGATGTTTCTGATCCGGTCGTGCTGCGCGGCAAAGAACAGTTTTATGGCCTAGGCTGCGTATCCTGTCATCGCCCAAAATATGTTACCTCGCGCGACGCGGATGAAAAGGTTCACGCCTTTCAATTGATCTGGCCGTATTCCGATTTTTTGCTGCATGATATGGGTGAAGGGTTGGCTGATGGTCAGGAAGTTGGCTCTGCAAGCGGCCAAGAATGGCGCACCGCACCTTTGTGGGGCACAGGCTTGACGGAAACCGTCAATGGCCACTCGTTCTTCCTGCATGATGGCCGGGCACGAAACCGCACGGAAGCCATCTTGTGGCATGGCGGCGAAGCCCAAAGCGCCCGCGATGGTTTTGCCAGCCTTGAACAAGCCGATCGCGACGCACTGATAAAGTTTCTGGAAAGTCTATGATGATCAATTTCAAACGCTTCTTTGTTTCCGCCCTCTTTGCATTGTCGGTGCTGCCTATGGGCCAAACGGCCCACGCACAAGATTCGGGCACTGTGGTGCGAACCGTCATTGCAGAAGCGATCAAACCAGCCTTTGATGCGTTTGCACAAAGTGCCATTGCGGCAAACCAGAGTGTCGAGGCGCTATGCGCTGCGCCCTCAACAGCGAACGTACTTCAGGCCCAAGAGGGCTTTCGCGCGCTGGTCACCAGTTGGTCGCATGCCGAGCTGTTTCGCATTGGCCCGCTCACTGCCGATAACCGTCTGGAGCGTATTTTGTTCTGGCCGGATCGCAGAAGCCTTGGCCAGCGCCAAGTGCAAACCGCGATCTACAAAAAAGATCCAACCGTCACAACACTTGAAACGCTCAGCCCCAAAAGCGTGGCGATGCAGGGCTTGATGGCGCTGGAATACACTTTGTTTGGCAAAGGCTCAGATGCACTGTCCGGTACGGGAGGTGATGCAGAATTTAGATGCCAGTACGCCACCGCCATCACCCAAAACATCGTTGTGATCTCCGCAGAACTTGCAAAATACTGGTCTGGTGAAAACGCTTTTTCCAAGCGCTGGCTTTCGCCATCTGCCACCAACCCCATGGTGCGCGATGAGATTGAGCAATTATCCATCGTGCTGAAAATATTTGGCGATGGCGTAGAGATTATGAAAGAGCAGCGCTTTAGCCCGTTCTTGAAAGACAGCCAGGCCGCCGCACGCCCCAAAGCGGCGTTGTTCTGGCGCTCCAACATGTCGATACCCAGTTTAATCGGCGGCATTGAAATGCTGGACCATCTTCTGGCTAATTCAAAACTGGATAGTTTGGTCACCGGCAATCACAAGCGTGAATTATCGGCGGTGCGGTTTGAATTTGCCAACGCAAAACGGGCGCTGGAGCGTGCCTATGCCAATGGCGAAACCGATATGAAAACAGTGTTGGCCAATGAAGAAACTTATGGGCAATTGAACTACGCCCACATTGTTTTAACCGGGCTAGTCAGCAATCTGCGCGGCCCCATTCCCAATATGTTTGGCATCATAACCGGGTTTTCATCTCTGGACGGGGACTGATGTTATTTGGCGTAAAACCTGAGTTTGATCGCCGCCAATTCTTGAAGGCGGCGGGCGTTGGATTTGTGGCAAGCCTGTTGCCGCGCGCCGCCGAAGCGTTTGAACAAACCGATGTTCTGTATGCCAGCGCCTATCAGGCCCCGGACAAGAGCTTTGGCATCGCATTGCTGGATGATTCTGGCGCGTTATTGCAGCACATGCCGCTGCCAAAGCGCGGCCATGATGTTGTTTACAGCGCCGCCGCGCAAAAACTTGCCGTATTTTCACGCCGCCCCGGCACCTTTGCCGCGATTATGGATCGCACCATGGCAACGCCGCCAAAACTGATCACATCCCCGCCTAACAGGCACTTTTATGGTCATGGCTGTTTCTCTGCGAACGGCAAA
This sequence comes from Hyphomicrobiales bacterium, assembly GCA_002746425.1. Classification (GTDB taxonomy): domain Bacteria; phylum Pseudomonadota; class Alphaproteobacteria; order Rhizobiales. The sequence goes on from NVXB01000016.1 coordinate 11,232, forward strand.
TTGCTGTTTTCAACAGAGAATGATTTTGACAATGCCAAGGGCGTTATCGGGATTTATGACGCGGCATCTGATTTCAAAAGAATCGGCGAGTTTTCATCCCACGGCATTGGCCCGCATGACACGTTGATGCTGCCTGATGGGCATACAATGCTGATCGCCAATGGCGGTATTGAAACCCACCCGGATTATGGCCGCAGTAAACTCAATATTTCGACGATGAAACCCAATCTGGCCTTTGTCGATATCCGCCACGGCACGCTTATCGAGCGTCATGAACTGCCAGCGGAATTCAGCAAGCTTTCAATTCGTCATCTGGCTGGCCTATCGCCAACGCAATTTTGGTTCGCTTGCCAAAATCAGGATAGTAATGGCGGTCTTGCCCCGCTCATTGGGCGGGTTCAACTGGGTGAGGGGCTAAAGATTTTGCGTCTGGGAGACGAGCAGACAGCAAGCCTGCGCGGTTATGTCGGCTCGATATCGGCCAATCCCGATACCCAAACCATTATGGTGACATCGCCAAAGGGCCATGTTGGCTTTGAGATTTCCGTGGTGGATGAGCGCATCGTCAAAACGGTAAAATCCAATGATATTTGCGGTACAGCCATGAGCGCCACGGGCCACATAACATCCACCGGATTCGGCCAATTTGGCACTAAAACGCACGGTTTTCATTGGGATAACCACATAGAAATTATCCAATAGAGCGCGTTGCTCTCTTCGAGTTTCCCAAGCAATTCATACATTTTGAGCCAGGAAACATCTCGGCTTGGTGGTTGCGCGCGTCTTGTCGGCACTTATTTGAGATTGAGTTCTTTACATATCCTGTATCTTCGCATATACGAAGATACGAATTAACAAGGAGATTAAAATGGCTACTCAGTCGAAGGCCGCTGCCCAGATCAATCAGATCAATCAGGCTGCAACCCCATCCTATTCACCGCTGATGTTTCTCAGCGCCTTGGGCGGTGGGGGCTTGGCGGTTACGTTTTTCCTCTATTTGATGTTTTGGGTGCCGCATAAGGGCCGCCCCGTGCCTGTCTTTGAAGATATAGCATCGGCCTTCACCACGGGCGGGCTTGCCAGCCAGATCGCCATTGCCATCGCCATGGCGGGCATCGCTTTCTTCGGTTTCAGCCTGTTTAAATCCTTGATTTGGAATTTTGGTCAGTTCCGCAAATTCCGCACAACGCAGGAATATACAAATCTGGTGGCTGGAAACGGCGCGGGCCAGTTGATGGCCATTCCGCTTGCGCTGGCAATGGCCGTTAATGCTGGTTTCATTATTGGTCTTGTTTTCGTGCCGGGGCTTTGGTCCGTCATTGAATATCTGTTTCCCATTGCCATGGTCACCTTTGTGATTGTTGGTGCCTACAGCTTCAAAGTGTTCGGTAAACTTGCGGGCAATGTCCTGTCCGGCAAATTTGATTGCGCCAAAAACAACACGTTTGCTCAGATGCTGCCTGCCTTTGCCTTCTCGATGGTCGCCGTTGGCCTGGCCGCACCGGCTGCCATGTCTTCCAACATGATCGTCGTTGGCATCGCCATCGTGCTCTCCACCCTGTTCGCCATGACAAGCATCATTCTTGGCCTGATCGCCTTTGTTTTGGGCATGCGCTCTGTGCTGGAAAACGGCTTGGCAAAAGACGCCGCACCAACGCTGATGATCGGTGTTCCGATGCTGACAGTGCTGGGTATTTTGTGGCTGCGTCAGTCTCACGGCATGCATATACATTTTGATGCCCATAGCGGTGCCGGTGATACATTTCTGTTCCTGACAGGCATGATCACAGCGCAAACCCTGTTGCTGATGGCTGGTTTTGCTGCGGTTCGCCACACTAAATATGCCGCCAATTACATTTATGGCTCAATGAAATCGGCAGGTGCCTATGCTCTGATCTGCCCATTGGTTGCCTACAATGTGCTGATGCAGTTCTTCATCAACAAAGGCTTGGTTGCCACTGGCATGATCGCGAAATTTGATGTGGCTTATTGGGCTCTGACCGGCTTTGCCATTGCCTTTCAGCTCGCCGCAATCTGGTTATTCTTCAAGCTYAATGCGCGGTTGATTGCKCCCATCAACCAGGCAGTTCCYGCAAAAGCGGTARCCGCWTAAGGTCCAAAAYAARTTTTAGRSRCAGCCCGGGTGTATTTTGCACTCGGGCTGTTTATATTGGGACCATTGGAGAGACACATGACCACAGCCGCAGAACAAAATCCCGCGAGTGATATGGAAAGCAATGTTGAGGCTGTYACCGAAACGCTCAAAATWTTGAGCGCACCGGCAAGGCTTTTGGCGCTGTGCCAGATGATTGATGGCGAGAAATCTGTTGGCGAACTTGCAGAGCTGACCGGCCGTCGTCCAACCGCGCTATCGCAGCATCTCGCCTTGATGCGCGCCCACGGCATCGTCAAAACCCGGCGTGAGGGCACCAGCATCTATTACAGTCTGGCATCGCCTGAAATCGCCGGATTGATCAGCTATCTACACAGTTCATTTTGCAAGGATTGAGCCGTAAGCCTTACGACAAAACATATTTTAGAATGTCCACGACCTGAGCCGGGGTTTCAGTCACGGCAAGCGCGGCGGCATCGACTTCTTTCAGCGCGTGCTGATGGTCTGCGCCATGCATAATAATCAGAGATTTGCCAAGCGCAGCGGCATAGCCTGCATCAAAAGCTGCGTTCCACTGCTTGTATTTCTCGCCAAAGCGCACCACCACAATATCGGCATCTTCAATGCCTTTGCGGGTGCGAATAGCGTTCATTTTCGCGCCCTTATTGTCGTGCCAGAACTTATTGCTCTCAGCGCCCAAAATATTGACGCCGCAATCATCTGATGCGGCATGATCTGTCACGGGACCAGAGAAAACAACATCGAGACCCTTGGCACCTTGCTGGATGTCGTCGCGCCAATTGGAATGGATTTCACCGGAGAGATACACTTTAAGGGTCATTGCTTTGTCCATGATTTGAGAGCTGGCGTGTGCCCGCACTGTTAAAGCCTGCGGGCTACATCAGTCAATATATGTCAGGAAACCCCATCAGGACATATCATCGCGGCCATGGGATGCCATCCAGTCAATTTGCGGGCCAACGGGCACAATGCCGGTCGGGTTCACGCCGTCATGGCTTTGGTAATAATGCCGTTTGGCATGGTCGATGTTAAACGTATGCGCCACGCCGGGCCATTGATACAGATCGCGCGTATAGGCCCACAAATTGGGGTAATCAATGAGGCGTTTCAGATTGCATTTGAAGTGGCCAACATAGACCGGATCAAAGCGCAGCAGGGTTGGCAGCAGCCGCCAATCGGCCTCTGTCGGCGTGTTACCCACCAGGAACCGGGAGCTTTCAAGCCGTTCTTCCAGCATATCCAGCGTATCAAACAGCGGCACAACCGCCTCTTCATAGGCTTCCTGCGTGGTGGAAAAGCCAGCGCGGTAAACGCCATTATTGATTTTGTCGTAAATCACGCTGTTCAGCTCATCAATGGCGGCGCGCTTGTCCGCCGGATAATAATCGCCCGGCGTTGCGCCAACATCATCAAAGGCGCTGTTGAACATGCGGATGATTTCCGACGATTCATTCGACACAATGGTGTTGCGCTGCTTGTCCCAAAGGATCGGCACGGTCACTCGGCCAGAAAATTTGGGATCAGCCTTGAGATAGACCTGATACAAATAATCCGAGGAAAACAGCGTGTTGCCGACAACGCCTTCGTCATCAGCAGCAAACGTCCAGCCGTTCTCGCGCATATACCAATGCACCACCGACACATCAATCATGTCTTCAAGGCCCTTTAGGGAGCGGTAAATAAGCGTGCGGTGCGCCCATGGGCAGGCATAGGAGACAAACAGATGATAGCGTCCGGGCTCGGCCTTGAAGCCATCTTCGCCTGATGGACCAGCAGAACCATCGGCGGTAATCCAGTTGCGGTAACTCGCATCCGTGCGCACAAAACGGCCACCCGATGCTTTGGTGTCATACCAGGTATCGTGCCAAGTGCCTTCGACAAGCAGCCCCATAATCGTCTCCTAAATGATGTTGATTGCAGAAATAGAACTAAATGGCCGCGCTGCCAGCCCTAAAGCGCATAGACACACTGTTTAAGCAAAATTTGTGAGCGACAGGATTGGTCGACAAAGCGCCAAAAATTGGCAATATACAGCCTAGTCGATTTTGGGAGATCAGGCGGATATGTCAGACAAATTATATGAGCCGATAATCGCGGTGCCAGCGGGCAATGTGTGCGGCGAGGGGCCGGTTTGGTCGCAGCAGGAGCAGGCGCTGTACTGGGTGGATATCAACGCTTTTCTGTGGCAGCGCTATTGCCCGCAAAGCGGCAGTGTTCATTTTTGGCAATTTGACGAGCCGGTTTGTGCCAGCTCTCTTACCAGCACACCCGGCGTGTTTTTGCTGGCGCTTGGCAGCAAGATCATCAAATGGAACGCCGCGCTGGATAGCCGCGAAGATTTTTCGCACCCCGAACAGAATTTACCCGGCAGCCGCTTGAACGATGGCAGGCCCAGCCCGTTTGGTGATTTTTGGGTTGGCTCGATGCAAAATAATGTCGACAAGAACGGCGTTGGCAGCGGCATCGATGATAACAGCCTCGGCACGCTTTACCGCATCGCACAGGATGGCACCTCAACCGTTTATGAAACCAATCTGGGCATTTCCAACACATTGTGCTGGTCGCCCAACAAAGACATTTTCTACTTTGGCGACACCATGCAAAATGCCATTTTCCAATGGGATTATGATGTGGCCACGGGCGATATTTCGAACAAACGACCGTTCTTTTCGGGTTTTGAACGGGGTGTGCCAGATGGTTCTGCCATCGATAGCGAAGGTTATATCTGGAATGCGCGTTATGGCGGCGGCTGCATTGTGCGCATTGCACCCGATGGCACAGTCGACCGAGTGGTGGATATGCCCGTCAGCAATTTAACCTGTTGCACCTTTGGCGGCGCGGATTTACGAACGCTCTATGTGACAAGTGCGCATCAAGATAATGAGCTGCGCTCTGGCAGCTTGTTTGCGCTACAGGTCGAAACACCTGGTATGCCGGAAAACGTTTTTCAACTGACATCTTAAAGGAGGCCTGCATGAGGCTTGAAGGAAAATCTGCGATTGTGACCGGAGCTGGATCTGGCTTTGGCGAGGGCATTGCGCGCCGTTTTATAGAAGAAGGCGCAAAGGTTCTGCTGGTTGATCTCAACGGCGAAACTGCGCAGCGCGCTGCCGATGAAATTGGCGAAGGCGCTTTTGCTTTTGAGGCTGATGTTTCCAAGGGTGCCCAGGTGCAGGCGTTTGTTGATGAGGCTGTCGCCAAATTCGGCAAGTTGGATATTCTGGTCAACAATGCAGGTTACACCCATCGCAACAACTGGCTGTGCGATGTCAGCGAAGACGATTTTGATTTGATGATCGCGGTCAACGCCAAAGCGCTTTATCTCGCGGCCAAAGCTGCGGTGCCGGTGATGCAGGAAAATGGCGGTTCCATTATCACCACTGCTTCAACCGCAGGCCTGCGCCCGCGCCCCGGCCTGACCTGGTACAACGCCACCAAGGGCTTTGCCATCACGGCAACAAAATCCATGGCGGTTGAGCTGGCTCCGCACAATATCCGCGTTAATTGCCTGTGCCCCGTTGCTGGCGAAACCGGCATGTTGGACAGATTTATGGGCGAAGATACACCCGAAAAACGCGCGCAATTTAAAGCCAGCATTCCGCTTGGCCGCCTTTCCACACCGCGCGATATCGCCAATGCTGCCCTTTGGCTGGCATCTGATGATGCCGAGTTTATCACCGGTGTTGCGCTGGAAGTTGATGGCGGGCGCTGTATCTAAATTCGGTCGCGTAAAGCGTACCAGCACATGCCAGCAACCAATGTTGGCCATCTAAGCAAGCGCCCGCCGGGAAAGGCGGGCGTTGGCAATTTTGCAAAAGCATCAAAGCGCGCGGTGTCGTCCAGCACCGCTTCTGCTAAAATTTGCCCGGCCAGCGGGGCAATGGTCACGCCGTGGCCGGAAAAGCCAGATGCGGTCCATAGACCAGGCTTTAATTGGCTGAAAAACGGCACGCGGTGCACGGTAACGCCCAGCGTGCCGCCCCAGGCATAATCAATCTCAATGTCTTTGAATTGCGGGTAAATCTGCGCCAATGGCTTGCGCACGAATGATTTTATGTCACCCGGAAAGCGCGATGAATAATTCTCGCCACCACCAAATAACAGGCGCTTATCGGCGCTCATCCGCCAGTAATTGATGACAAAGCGGCTGTCCGAGGCGCATTCATCGCGGATGATTGGGATTTCATCACTGGTTAGTGGCCGCGTTGCCGCGATAAAATTATTGATCGGCATAACGCGGGCATCGCTTTGCGGCGCGAGGCCCGCAGGCAGATAGCCATTGCAGCACAGCAATACCTGATCGGCGACAACGCTTCCCTCAGTCGTGGTCAAAGTATAGCACGCACCTTTTTCCAGCCCGGTTACGGCGGAATGTTCAAACAGCACAGCACCGGCCTTTTGTGCCGCTTTCGCAAGCCCAAGTGCAAATTTTAGCGGGTGTAAATGTCCGCCGCTGGGATCGTAGATCGCGCCAAAATAGCTTTCCGTGCCAAGCCGTTTGGCGGTCTCTGCAGCATCCAGCCATTGCAGATTGCCGTTGTAGTTTTTGTTGAGGTTTTCAACATGCTCTTGGTATTCGCCGATATAACTTTGTTTGTGCGAGGCGTGGAGGAGGCCGGGTTTTAATTCGCATTCAATGCCATGTTGATCCGCCAAGTCGTGGACCAGTTTTACGCCTTCATTGCCAAGTTCAAAATAATCTTTGGCCGCTTGCAACCCGTATCGTGCTTCAAACCATTCCGGGTCCTGGCGTTGGCCAGAATGTATCTGTCCGCCATTGCGCCCCGACGCACCCCAGCCCATGCGGTTGGCTTCCAGCACCGCCACGCGCACGCCTTTTTGGGCCAGATGCAGCGCGGCAGACAGGCCGGTATAGCCACCGCCAATAATCGCAACGTCGAATTTCTGTTGGCGATCCAGCGATGGCAGCCGGGCAGGGATATCCGCCGAGTTGGTGTAGTAGCAATTTTGCGGGTAATCCAAACCGGCGGACACTTATTTCAGGCCCAGTTCCACGGCCTTTGCCAAGGTTTGATCAAGGCTTTGCTCGATAATCGCCACCAGCATATCAACCTCATTTTCGGTGATGGTCAGCGGCGGAGAGATGATCATGGAATCGCGCACCGCGCGCATGATCAAGCCATTATTGATGGTAAAATCACGGCAGATAGCGCCGATCGTGCCCTCATCAGCAAAACGGCGGCGCGATGGTTTGTCCGGCACCAGCTCAATTGCACCGACAAGGCCAACCATGCGCGCATCACCAACAAGCGGGTGCTCGCCCAGAGCCGCCCACTTCTTTTGCAGATAAGGACCAATACTATCGCGCACGTTGGGAATGATCGCCTCGCGCTCCATAATCTCGATGTTTTTCAGTGCGGCGGCACATGATACCGGGTGGCCAGAATAGGTAAAGCCGTGGAAAAACTCGCCGCCACCAGAAGTGATAGCATCGCCAATCCGGTCATTAACCAGCACGCCGCCAATCGGCAGATAGCCTGACGACAGACCCTTGGCGATGGGCATCAAATCGGCCTCAATGCCAAATGTATCGCAGCCCCACCAATTGCCGGTCCGGCCAAACCCGCAAATAACCTCATCGGCGATCAGCAAAATATCGTATTTTTTGCAGATACGATTGATCTCCGGCCAATAGCTCTGCGGCGGGATGATGACACCGCCCGCGCCCTGTATCGGCTCGCCAATAAAGGCAGCAACAGTGTCTGCGCCCAACTCAAGAATCTTGGCTTCCAGCTCCTGCGCCCGGGCAAGGCCAAACGCGGCCGGGTCCATCTCGCCGCCTTCATCAAACCAGTAGGGTTGGCGAATATGGTGGATACCCTCAACCATGCCGCCCTGCGCATGCATGACGGTCATGCCGCCAAGGCTGGCCCCGGCAACGGTCGACCCGTGATAGCCATTGAGGCGGCCAATAATATTGCTCTTTTCGGGCTTGCCCAACACGTTCCAGTAATGGCGCACCATGCGCAGCACGGTGTCGTTGGCTTCCGAGCCAGAGCCGGTGAAGAACACCCGGTTGAAACCATCTGGGGATAGCTCAGCCAGCTTTTCCGACAGTGCAATAACCGGCGGATGTGTGGTCTTGAAAAACGTGTTGTAATACGACAATTGCAGCATCTGCTCGTGCACCGCATCAGCCACTTCCTTGCGGCCATGGCCAATGTTGACGCACCACAGGCCCGCCATGCCATCCAGCACGCGGTYGCCCTCGCTATCCCACAAAAACACGCCATCAGCGCGGGTGATAACGCGGCTTTTCTCWYKGTTMAGCGATTCRTGATCGCTAAACGGGTGCAGATGATGCGCGGCATCCGTTTCCTGCAATTGGCGGGTTGGAAACTCGTTGGACAGCTTGTTCATGATGCCTCACACATTAAGCAATAAAAATTCCCGTTCCCACGGGCTGATCACGGCCATAAAGGTCTCGTATTCTTTCAGTTTTATCGCCCGGTAGGTGGCGATAAAGCGCTCATCAAAGACTTCCGTCAGTTCYGTGCAGTTTTCAAAACGCTCCACCGCATCCAGCAAMCCGCGCGGYAAATCATAGGGCACATCAAAGCCAGAACCGGACATTTCRGGATCAGGTTCCAATTGATGGCGAATGCCGATCAACCCGCAAGCAAGGCTGGCYGCAATSGCCAGATARGGGTTGGCATCGGAGCAYGGAATGCGGTTTTCAACGCGTCGGGMTTCTGGYCCAGACATRGGAATRCGAAAGCCGACRGTGCGGTTRTCAAARCCCCATTTGACGTTGATCGCCATGTCATCATCGCCCGCCAAACGGCGATAGGAATTCACATAGGGCGCCAGAATGCACATCACATTTGGCATAAAAGTGTGTTGCCCGGCGATGAATTGATAAAACAGATCGGTCGGCKCGCCGCCCTCATCAGAGAAGGCGTTTTTGCCGGTTTTGATATCRATCAGCGATTGGTGAATATGCATCGCGGAAGCTGGYTGTTCYTGAATRGGYTTKGCCATGAAAGTKGCGTACATATCGTGGCGCAGCGCCGCCTCGCGAATGGTGCGYTTGAACAAAAAGGCYTGRTCRGCMAGCTCCAGCRGRTCGCCRTGGCGCAGATTAATCTCCATYTGGCCYGCACCGGATTCRTGCACCAAAGTATCAATCTCAAGGCCCTGCATTTCTGAATAATCGTAGATRTCGTCAAACAGATCGTCGAACTCATTAACCGCMGAAATAGAATARAGCTGSCGGCCGGATTCCTGCCTRCCAGAGCGGCCAACAGGYGGYTCCAGYGGRTARTCCGGGTCCTTGTTGGGCTTGACCAGATAGAACTCCAGYTCCGGCGAGATTACCGGGCGCAGGCCAAGYTCCTCATATTGTTTCAGCACATTGCGCAGCACRGTGCGCGGGGCAGTGGGMRCYGGCTCGCCGCTTTTATAAAACGCATCATGGATGATYTGCCCGGTCGGATCRCTGGCCCACGGCACCACGGTGAGGGTGGACAAATCCGGCACRTAAATCATATCGCCGTCRKKNGGGTCGTGCTGAAARCGATCATCRTCTTCKGGRTAATCACCGGTGATGGTTTGCGTTAGCACGCTGGCGGGCATCGATAGATTTGGCGCGCTAAAAAACTTGTCCGCTGGCATTAATTTGCCGCGTGCAACGCCTGCCTGGTCGCAGGTCATGCATTCAAGGTCTTCGATTTTGCGTTCCGCGAGCCATTGTTTTGCCGTTTCCATATCCGGAACACCGCGCACCATAGCCTGCGTTTTAAAATCGTTTGAGGAAGGCATAGTAACTCTATTAGCTGTTGACGATTGCAAAACGATACCACGAGGCGTAACCAGAAAAGAAGTTTTTTGTCACTCCGTGTTTTCCAAGGTGTCACATGCCTGAACAGCCACTATCTCCCGTTGCGAACTTTCTTGCACAGCATAGCGACATATCCATTGTTGAATTGCTGATGTGCGATCTGAATGGTATTTTGCGCGGCAAATGGGCACCGGCCAGCAGCCTTGAAAAAGCGTTTTCGGAAGGGATTAATTTCCCCTATTCGCTGTTTGGCAATGATGTGTGGGGCCGCGAGGTGATGAGCACCGGTCTGCATATTGATACCGGCGACAAGGATGGTTTTTGCATAGGCATCGCCCACACGCTTGCCCGCTCTGGCTTTGGCGTTAAAAACGCGGCGCAATTGATGCTGACCATGCAGGATCAGGACGGCAAACCTTTTTATGCCGATCCGCGCCAGCTTTTGCAGCGCCAGATTGATTTATTATCACAGCAAAACGAACTGACCGCCTGCGCCGCCTTTGAGCTGGAGTTTTATCTGTTTGATATAGGCGCGAGCGATACCGAAGCGCCAAAGCCTGTTGATCAAAAGCCCAGCGGCCCGGTGCGCCAGGATATGTATGATCTCAACGCGCTGGAGCGTCATGCCCCGCTGTTTGAGCAAATTATAGAGGCTGCGAAACTACAGGATATTCCGGTCGACACCATTGTCAGTGAGGCAGCGCCGGGCCAGTTCGAGGTTAATCTCAAACATCGCTCCGATATTATGCGCGCGGCAGATGATGCGGTTTTGCTAAGGCGTATTATTTCAAGCTGCGCCAAGGAACACGGACTAAAGGCCAGCTTTATGGCCAAGCCGCTGGCGGATGAACCGGGCAATGGCATGCATGTCCACATCTCTATGCTGGACAGCGACGGGGGCAACATTTTCGCCGCCGACAATGGCTTGAATTTGTTGCATTACGCCATTGCAGGCACGTTGCAGAGCATGGCTGAAACGGCATTGGTATTCGCCAATACCATCAATGGTTTCAGACGTTTTCAGCCCGGCTCCTATGCGCCAACCAGAGCCGTGTGGGGCGATGATAACCGCTCGGTTGCTGTGCGGGTGCCTGCTGGTGCGAAAAATGCACGCCGGTTGGAACACCGCATTTCCGGGGCAGATGCAAACCCTTATCTGGTGGCGGCAACCATTTTGGCGGCCATGCGCACCGGGCTTGAGGCCAAGGCCAATCCGCCCGCCGCGGTAACTGCCAATGCCTATGATGAGGATACGGACCGTTTGCCTTCAAGCGCGGGTGAGGCGCTGCGTCTGTTTGCCGCTAGCAGATTTGCTGCTGAGGTGTTTACCCCGCTGGGGCATAGGGTGTTTTGCGCCATAAAACAGGCCGAACTTGATGAATTTACCACTGAGATAACGCCGCTGGAGCGCAGCACTTACGCTTGATTATTCCTGAATCAGCGGGTCATTACTACAATAATTACAAGACTCTTCACAAAAACCCCTTGTGATAGAGCGGCATCCCAAATAACGTTTTTAGCGGAGTGCCAGACCAATTGTGTTTGTTTGCCGTTCTGGCGCGGCGTCCTTTGACGGGGATAGTTATGAAACTTTCAAAAAATGCACTGAATATCACTGCGCTGGGTTTGGCCATTGGCCTATCAGGCGGCATCGCCGCTGCGCAGGATCGTACGGTTAATGTCTACAACTGGTCGGATTATATCGACGAAGACATTCTGGCTGAGTTTACCGCCGAAACCGGCATCAAAGTTGTCTATGATGTGTTCGATTCCAATGAGACACTTGAGACAAAACTGCTGTCCGGCGGCACCGGCTATGATGTCGTTGTGCCAACCGGCACCTTTTTAGAGCGGCAAATTCAGGCGGGCGTGTTCCAAAAGCTCGACAAATCGAAATTGCCCAACATCAAGCATATGTGGAGCGATATCGAAGAGCGCGTTGCGGAATATGACCCCGACAATGCCTATTCGATCAACTATATGTGGGGCACCACCGGCATTGGCTACAATGTCGACATGATCAAGGAACGCATGGCTGACGCGCCAGTGGATAGCTGGGATTTGATCTTCGATCCCGCCATCATTTCAAAATTCCAGGATTGCGGCATTCATCTGTTGGACGCCCCAACAGAGCTAATCCCCGCMGCRCTKAAYTAYCTGGGCCTTGATCCRCAATCGCAAGACAAGCCTGATCTGGCAAAAGCGGAAGAATTGCTTCTGACGATTCGTCCKTTCATCCAGAAATTCCATTCCTCAGAATACATCAACGCTCTGTCCAACGGYGATATYTGCATTGCAGTTGGCTGGTCCGGCGATGTGTTGCAGGCGCGTGATCGGGCCGATGAAGCAGATAATGGCGTTGTCATTGACTACTCCATTCCCAAGCAAGGCGCRCTGATGTGGTTTGATCAGATGGCCATTCCAGCGGATGCGAAACATGTTGATGAGGCCCATGAATTCCTCGAYTAYATCATGCGYCCWGARGTCATCGCCAAGGCRACCAATTATGTCTAYTACGCCAATGGCAAYAAAACCTCGCAGCCCTTGTTGGAAGAAGATGTGATCAACGATCCGGCGATCTATCCAACGGCGGAAGCTACCAAAAACCTCTACACGGTYAARGCCTATGGCCCGCGCGTACAGCGCACCGTGACRAGAAGCTGGACCCGGGTCAAAACCGGMCAGTAATCAAGCGATACATCCCGGCCCAAGTGGCCGGGATTTTGCTTTTGGCGGACAGGTAGCAAGGGGAGGCTGCRAGATATGGCAAAAACACTGGGGCCGGTACGCCGAGATTTTGCGCCGTGGGATGACCCGCAAGCCAAACCCTTTATTCAGTTTCAAAACGTTACCAAACGCTTTGGCGAATTTGTCGCCGTTGATAATCTGACGCTCGATATTTACGAGAAAGAATTTTTTGCRCTGCTYGGCCCATCGGGCTGCGGCAAGACCACGATGATGCGCATGCTTGCCGGGTTYGATGCTCCAAGCGAGGGCACMATTTTGCTGGACGGTGTCGATTTAACCAACATTCCGCCCTATAAGCGCCCGGTCAATATGATGTTTCAATCCTATGCGCTGTTCCCGCATATGAGCGTGGAAAAGAACATCGCTTTTGGCCTAAAACAGGATAAATTGCCCACCAACGAAATACAGTTTCGCGTTGAAGAAATGCTCAGCTTGGTCAAGCTGAAAGAGTTTGCCAAGCGCAAGCCGCACCAGCTTTCTGGCGGCCAACGTCAGCGCGTCGCGCTGGCCCGCTCTCTGGCCAAACGCCCAAAGGTGCTGCTGCTGGATGAGCCACTGGGTGCGCTGGATAAAAAGCTGCGCGAGGAAACCCAGTTCGAGCTGATGGATTTGCAAGAGCGCCTTGGCATGACCTTTATGATCGTCACCCACGATCAGGAAGAGGCGATGACCGTGGCCGACCGTATTGCGGTTATGGATGAAGGCAAAATCATCCAAATCGCCAGTCCGGCAGAGATTTATGAAGTGCCTGTTTCTCGCTATGTGGCGGATTTCATCGGCGATATCAACTTGCTGGAAGGCAAGCTGACCGGCCACGACAACTCAATCACCTCATTGCATTGCCCTACAATCGGCGATGGTCTGGATTTACGCATTGAGGGCGATTACCCCGCCGGGCTTGCCGATGGCGACACTTGCTGGTTTGCGGTGCGCCCCGAAAAACTGCGGCTGACTTTTGATAAGCCGGATGACACCGCCACCAACGCCGTTGAGGGGCTGGTGTTTGATATTGCCTATCTCGGCGATGTTTCGATTTATCACGTCAAAATCGCCGATGGCTCAATCATCCGCGCCACCATTGCCAACGCAACGCGGCTGGTTGAACGGCCAATATCGTGGGATGACAAGGTGTGGCTGTGCTGGAGCGAGGATGCTGGCATCCTGTTAGCATCATGATTGTGGAGCGCGTCAAAAAGATATTTCAGAGCAGGGGCCTGCTGATCAGCGTGCCTTATTTGTGGCTGTTGGCTTTCTTTCTGGTGCCGTTTTTCATCGTTTTCAAAATCTCGTTTTCCGAACCGGTCATTGCCATTCCGCCCTATAGCCCGACGATTGATTTGGCCAATGGCTGGAGCGGGCTTGTGGAGAATTTTCGCCAACTCTCCTTCGAAAATTATCTGTTTTTGTTTGAAGAGCCGCTGTTCTACCGCTCATTTGTATCAAGCTTTACCATTGCTGGCATCGCCACCTTGATAACGCTTTTGGTCGGTTACCCGATGGCCTATGCCATGGCGCGCGCGCCGCGCACGTGGCGCGCGACCTTGCTGATGCTGGTCATTTTGCCGTTCTGGACATCGTTCTTGATCCGCGTATATGCCTGGATCGGGATTTTGAAGAAAGAGGGCCTGCTCAATCAGGTGCTGCTCAATATAGGTGTTATCTCAGAGCCGCTGACCATTCTTAACACCAACACCGCCGTCTATATCGGCATCGTCTATTCCTATTTGCCGTTTTTGGTACTGCCGCTTTATGCCGCGCTGGAACGCATGGATGAGAGCTTGTTGGAGGCCGCTGCTGACCTTGGCTGCACGCCGATAAAAGCGTTTTGGACCATTACCTTTCCCATTTCCATGCCGGGTGTTTTGGCCGGGTGCTTTTTGGTCTTCATCCCCGCCATTGGCGAATTTGTGATCCCCGATCTGCTGGGCGGTTCTGAGACTTTGATGATTGGCCGCACCATCTGGGTCGAGTTCTTTAGCAATCGCGATTGGCCGGTTGCGGGCGCTGTTGCGGTCGTCTTGTTGTTGATATTGGTGGTGCCCATTGTGTGGTTCCAAAACGCCCAAACGCGCGCTCAGGAGAAAATCTCATGAAGCGCTCCACTTGGTTCAACACGACCTCGTTGGTGCTCGGATTCTCATTCCTCTATCTGCCGATTCTGCTGCTGGTCATTTTCTCGTTCAACGAGTCTCGTCTGGTAACTGTTTGGGGCGGGTTTTCCACCAAATGGTATGTCGAGATGTGGAGCAACCAGGGGCTGATGAACGCGGCCTGGATCACGCTTCGTGTCGCGCTAATCTCCGCCTCCGTCGCAACGGTTTTGGGCACAATGGCGGCGCTGGCGTTGACGCGGCATACCCGGTTTAAGGGGCGCACGCTGTTCTCTGGCATGATCTACGCGCCGCTGGTGATGCCAGAAGTCATCACCGGCCTGTCGCTGCTGTTGCTGTTTGTGGCGGTGGATTTCGCCCGCGGGTTTTGGGCCGTTACCCTTGCGCACATCACCTTCGCTATGTGCTTTGTCGCGGTAGTTGTGCGCTCGCGGCTGGCTACTTTTGACCGCACGCTGGAAGAAGCGGCGGGTGATTTGGGCTGCCCACCGGCAAAAACCTTTTTCGTTATTACGCTGCCGGTCATTTTACCGGCCATTATTGCGGGCTGGATGCTGGCTTTCACTCTGTCACTGGATGATTTGGTGATTGCCTCTTTCACCACGGGTCCCGGCGCAACTACATTGCCGATGAAAATCTACAGTCAGGTTCGGCTTGGCGTGACGCCGGAAATTAATGCCGTGTGCACGATTTTGGTTGGACTTGTCACAATTGGTGTGCTGATTGCTTCCTATATCACACGCAAACAAGAGCGTGCCCGCCAAGGCCAGTAAAGCATCAAAGGATCAGCGCATGACAACCTTATGGACCCCATCTGAGGAATTCATTGCCGCCTCCAATTTGACCGAGTTCTCGCGTCTTGCCAGCGAGCGCTCCGGCACTCAAATCACCGATTATCAAAGCCTGCACGCATGGAGCGTGTCCGACCGCGCGGCGTTTTGGGATTTGGTCTGGGATTATTGCGATGTCATTGGCGACAAGGGCGCGCGCAAGCTAATTGATGGCGATTTGATGCCAGCGCCCGGCGTGGATGGCGCGCGGTTCTTCCCTGATGCGCAGCTGAACTACGCTGAAAATGTTCTGCGCGGATCAGGCAATGGCGATGCCATGGTGTTCTGGGGCGAGGATAAGGTCAAAACCCGCATCTCGCATGATGAGCTGACGGCAATGGTATCCAAAATCCAGCAACACCTGACATCACTTGGCGTGACACGCGGTGACCGGGTTGCGGCGATGATGCCCAACATGATCGAGACAATTGCCACAATGCTGGCTGCCACCGGGCTTGGCGCTGTGTGGTCTTCATGCTCGCCAGATTTTGGCGTGCAGGGCGTGCTGGATCGCTTTGGCCAGATTGAGCCAAAAGTCCTGCTTAGCGTCGATGGTTATTGGTATAATGGCAAGCGCATTGATATTGCCGACAAGCTGAAAGAGATTGTGCCGCAATTGCCCAGCCTGAAACAGGCTGTGATTGTGGATTATCTGGGCGGTGCACAAAAACTCGCGGATAGTATTGAGGGCGCAATCACGCTGGATAGTGTGCTGGCCAAACGCGATGCTGGTGATGTTGAGTTTGTGCGCACCGGCTTTTCTGATCCGCTGTGCATCCTGTTTTCATCCGGCACCACGGGCATTCCCAAATGCATCGTGCACTCAGTTGGCGGCACTTTGTTGCAGCACATGAAAGAACACCGCCTGCAATGTGATATTCGCGATGGCGACCGGGTGTTCTATTTCACCACCTGCGGCTGGATGATGTGGAACTGGCTTGTCACCGGCCTTGCCTCCAACGCCACCTTGCTGCTGTTTGACGGTTCGCCCTTTGCAGGCGAGGGCAGTGTGCTGTTTGATTATGCCGATGCAGAAGATATGAGCTTTTTCGGCACCTCGGCAAAATTCATCGATGCGCTGAAGAAGAGCGGCCTGTCGCCGCGCACCAGCCATAAATTATCAAAACTGCGCAGTGTCAGCTCCACCGGATCGCCGCTTGCGCCGGAAAGCTTTGAATTCGTCTATTCCGACATCAAGGCTGATGTGCATCTGGCGTCGATTTCCGGCGGCACAGATATTGTCTCGTGCTTTGTGCTGGGTGTGCCGACACGCCCGGTGATCAAGGGCGAGATACAGGGCGCAGGCCTTGGCATGGCCATTGAGGTCTGGAATGATGACGGCAAAGCGGTGCACAGCGAAAAGGGCGAGCTGGTTTGCGTCAAACCTTTTCCATGCATGCCGATCAGTTTTTGGAATGATGATGGCAGCAAATACCATGCCGCCTATTTCGAGCGTTTTGACAATATCTGGTGCCATGGTGATTTCGCCGAGCATACCGCCCATGATGGTTTCATCATTCATGGCCGCTCGGATGCCACGCTCAACCCCGGCGGTGTGCGAATCGGTACGGCAGAGATTTACAATCAGGTCGAGCAGCTCGATGAGATCGCCGAATCCATCTGCGTAGGCCAGGATCATGATGACGATGTGCGGGTGGTGCTTTTTGTGCGTCTCGCGACCGGCGTGGTGCTGGATGACGATCTGATCAAAAAGATACGCACCAAAGTCCGAACAGGCGCATCGCCGCGTCACGTGCCAGCAAAGGTTATTGCGGTAAGCGATATCCCGCGTACCAAATCCGGCAAAATTGTTGAACTGGCCGTGCGCAATGTGGTGCATGGGCGCGAAGTGAAAAACAAGGAAGCTTTGGCCAACCCCGAAGCGCTGGAGCTGTACCGGGACTTGCCCGAATTACAATAGATTTTTATTCGAGGAAGAATGGTACAGCTGAGTGGGGTTGAACCACCGACCTCCGGATCCACAATCCGGCGCTCTAACCAACTGAGCTACAGCTGCACATTGCCTTGATACAGGCGAGAGTTTCTTAGTCCTAGCTTGTTGGCATTTCAAGTGGAAATTGCGTTGAAATGAAACTCTTTTGAAGAACAAGGCGATAAGGGCAATCTGGCGCTCATCCCAAGATGGATCAAATTATGAAAAAAGTTGAGTTTTCAAAGGAAGATACAGCGGAAATGACGCGCCATATTCAGCGTTATTTCAGCACTGAGCTTGATCAGGAAATTGGTGATCTGGGTGCGGAGCTGCTGCTGGAGTTTTTCGGCGAGAAAATTGGCGCTTACTTCTACAATCAAGGCCTGCACGATGCGCAAGCCGTGCTGGCCACCAAGATGGACGATGTGATCGAGGCCATTTACACCATTGAGCAACCCACCAACCGGTAGCGCACGTTTTCAGGTGACCGTTAGACACAAAAAACCCGATCCCAAATGAATGGGACCGGGCGTATGTAGAAAGCGGTTCGTTGGGAGGGTACGAACGTTATGCTGCTTTCATGGCTTTCTCGACTGCTTCCTTGGCAGGCTTGGCAGCTTCGGTCATTGCTTTAGTCGCAAGTTCCTGAAGGTCTTTGCCCTGAGCTGTC
Organism: Hyphomicrobiales bacterium; assembly: GCA_002746425.1. Classification (GTDB taxonomy): domain Bacteria; phylum Pseudomonadota; class Alphaproteobacteria; order Rhizobiales. The sequence continues at coordinate 29,459 of NVXB01000016.1, forward strand.
ATTGTTTCGAACTGCTGACGTACAAAGCCAGTCTGCAATTCCATTGCTTCGGAAGCGGATTTAACGCTGAAAAGGTCTTTCCAGAAATCATAAACAGCTTCGGTGCTGGCTTTGGCATTGTCCATGGTTTTGGTCTGAATTTCCATGGCWGTTTCGCGAGCTGTTTCAAGTGTTTCTTCAACAAGGTCAGCAGCTTCTTCAGCAGCGACTTTAGCTTTTGCCAAACCGTCTTTGGACTGCTCAAGAGCTTTTTCGGTCATGTCGCGCAATGCAGCAGGAACTTCGATGTTGTTGGCATCAAATTTGCTCATGTCGAATTTGCTCATGTCGAACTGGGACATGTCGAAYTTGCTCATGTCAAACTGGTCCATATCAAATTTGGGCATTTCGAATTTTGAAAAATCAAACATTTTCATGTCTCCAAGGTTGAATTCCGGCATTTTGAACATATCAATTTCCGGAGTTGCAGTCTTAACAGATGCTGTGGTTTCGTTTGTTGYTGGCTTTGTTGTTTCGGTTTTCAYTGTTTTGCTCTTTATAGAATTGGCGGGCGCTGCGRCTGCTTTTGCAGCTGGGGCCTTCGCACGGGTGGTTTTTACTTTGGTGGTCATGTCGGGCTTCCTAAGTTTTGGCCCATTGTCAGGTTGTCCCAACCAGAGCCACGTATTCTCAATGCTGTTGTATTCTATATAGTCGGTATTTTGTGCATTGCAACATAATATTGCAATGCACCATAATTTTRCGTCACCAGCGACTAGGCTTTAAAGCTTGTCTGCATGTCTTTGACGGCTTTAGCAGCGTCTTCGCCCATTTCCTGAGCCTGTTTGGTCARATTGCTCATCTGCTCTTGAAGAAAGGCAGTCTGCAAATCCATAACTTCTTTAGGGTCTTTGGCTTTAACCAGCTTCTCTGTGTGAGAAAACGCAGCATTCATCTGCTCTTCTGCCAATGACAGAGCTTTTTTACCGGCTTCGCTGGTCTGTGCCTGCAGGGCGTTGCCAGAACCTTCAGTATTGCCTACGGCGCCTTGCATTGTYTGCAAGTATGTATCGAAAGCTTTACGTGCCTGATCCATGCCCTGTTCAGCAAARTCGCGCATCTGTTTGGTGATATCAAAATCGTTGGTCATTTCATTCTCCTCGTTTGGAATCTGTATTGTGCATTGCAATATAGGYGATTTATTGTGCAGTGCAACATAAGAGTCGAAATYTAGCATTGCAGCACCGTCATGGCAGCTGTGCATATTAACGCTGTTTGCAATCTGATGGCCAAAACAGCGCTCTAAACATGGACGCCGCGACGCCTTTGTCTTAACAAAGTCTTAACCTAACCTTATCTGCGTCCTGATGTGTTGATAGCAAACCAATRTGACCGGAATATTGCTGYGGCATTTGAGCGACTGGTTTGGTTTCGTCGCCAATAGTNCGCAAGSACAWGARYNAAAGGRYCGTRATGATCAAAAAGCGTGATGACAGAGCATTTATGGCATGGGCCGCTTGCGAGCCTGTTAGCACACTTATGCTCGCCAACACGCCTGCCTTGATCGTATCGCCCGATGGCGCGCGGTTGCTTTGGGCCAATCCTGCTGGCGCTGCCCGGCTTGGCACGCGCAGCCTGGAAGCGCTGCAAACCGAGCAGCTTTCAGATACATTGCCCTTGCGGCGTCAGATTTCTCATCTCACACGCTGGCTGCGCGGAGACACCGAGCAGGTGCAACGCCTGCGCCTTGGCCATCAGGCCACCAACTCTTTGGAACTGGTGCGCGTGCGCAAAATTCGCAACACTGCCGGTGTGCCGGGTGTGCTGTTGCAGCCCGTGCAGGATTTGGACAATAAAGATTTTGCTGGCCGCGCCCATGATATGGTCCATTGGCTGGCCTCTGAAAACCATTACGCCGCTCTGCTTTCAAATGCGGGCGAGCTGATTGCCTCCTCTGGAGATTTTCAGGAATTACGCGCATCGGCCATTCAGTTGCAGGTGCTGCTTGATGAGGCTGATGACAGCCCGTTGCCTGAAAGCGCAAAAATGATGACTGCCAGCGGCGAGCGCCATTTGGTAACCGCGTTTAAATTACCGTCCGAAACCGGCCCGGTGTTTTTATTGCTGGTCGATACCGATGATGTCGTGCCTCTTCGTACAAGTGTTGAGCCGGACATTCAGGAACAAGTTCCAGAAACAACGTCAAGCATCGCCAATATGCGCCAGCAGCGGCTTGTCCCGCCAAAGGCTGCCAATGATGCTTTGCCGATTGAGCCTGCATCCCCAAGCCAATCACCAAATTCGGCGGCTAAGGTTCAACCCGTCAAAAAAATCAGAGTTGAGCCTGTTATCAGCTCAAACGAGGTCATGCGGTTTGTGTGGCGGATGGATGAGCGGTTCAAATTTACTTTTGTTTCGCCTGAGTTTCAGGATTTGGTGGGCTTGCGCGGCGCAATGGAAGGCCGCAGCTGGCAAGATATTGCCGGTGATTTCCAGCTTGATCCCGAGCGCAAAATTCAGAAAATCATCACCTCAAAAGATATGTGGAGTGGCCAGTGCTTTTCATGGGCATTGCCGAAACACAACGCCGTTGCTGAGGTGGATTTATCGGCGATGCCGGTTTTTGATGCTGAGCGGACTTTCATGGGCTATCGCGGCTTTGGCGCGTGCCGCCTTGTGCCAAATGCACTTGAAGAAGCGATTACCCAAGATTTGCCAACATCTGATCTGACAGCACCAGAGCGGCCAATTGTTGATGCGCCTGTTTCTAAAGAGCAAGAGCCGAAATCTGTTGCGCGTCCCGAAACTGTTGCACCTATTGTCGCTATCGAAGCGCCAGCCACCATTCCATCCAAAAGCTTCGACAATAATAGAAGCGGTGGTTTGACCGCCAGTGAACGCGCGGCCTTTGAGGAAATCGGTCGTTCTCTGGATTTGCCCAACACCCCGAACATTGAAACTGCCTCAACCCCGCAAGTTGTGGGCCCATCATTTGCTAAGCCCGTATCGTCAAAACCGCCGGTAAAAATCCGGCAGATTGTCACCCCGATTGAAGTTGCCGCCGCAGCTTCCCTTGAATTGGGCCTAAAAGCCATTCTTGACCGCCTGCCATCGGGTGTGTTGGTCGTGCGCGAAGACAAGATGCTTTATGCCAACAAGGCATTGGTGGATATGAGCGGCTACGACAGCACTGAGGCGTTTTTGAAATCGGCCTCATCAAACCCTCTTGGCGGCTTTAGCCTGGACCCGTTGCATGATGGCAGCGGGTTGATGTCGCTGTCTGGTCTTGGCGATTTCGCGCACCCTGTTTCGGCAACAATTGGTGCCATTGATTGGGCTGGTAAACCTGCCAGCCTGCTAACAGTGGCACCGGTTATCGCGCCGCAAAAGGGCGCTCAAACTGCACCTGCACCCGCTGCGCAGCCGCGCGGCAATTGGAGTGCAGAGGAATTACTGGCGATACTCAACACCGCCACCGAAGGCGTGTTGATGATTGATCAGGCCGGAGAAATTTTGGCTCTCAACCACAGTGCCGAAGCCTTGTTTGGTGCCGCTGAAAGCGCATTGCTTGGCAGCGAGTTAACCAGCTTACTGGCACCTGAGAGCCACAAAACAGCGCGTGATTATCTGCAAAGCCTGCTCGGCGCGGGTGTTGCATCTGTGCTTAATGATGGCCGCGAAGTAATCGGCAAAACCGACAGCGGCGGCTACATGCCATTGTTTATGACCATGGGCCATGTTGGCGATCAAACCAGTGACCGGGCCAATGATCAGGCCAGCGATGCACCCGGCGAAAGCACTGTAAAATTATGTGTTGTGCTGCGCGATATCACCCAGTGGAAGCGCGCTGAGGATGAGCTGATCGCCGCGCGCCATCAGGCCGAAGAAGCAAGTTCTGCCAAATCCGATTTCCTGGCCCGTATCAGCCACGAAATTCGCACACCGCTTAATGCCATTTTGGGCTTTTCCGAAGTCATTATGGAAGAGCGCTTTGGTGCCATCGGCAATCCGCGCTACCGCGATTATATCCGCGATATTCATACCTCCGGTGCCCATGTCATCAATCTGGTGAATGATCTTTTGGACATTTCCAAAATTGAAGCTGGCCAGTTGGAGATGAGCTTTACCGCCGTTGATCTGGTTGATGTTTTGAAAGAGTGCGTTGCGCTTATTCAACCGCAGGCCAATGAAGCAAAGGTCATCATCAGAACCAGCTTTACTGAAGGACTGCCGCGCGTTGTTGCCGATGCCAAAACCATGCGGCAGATTGCGCTTAATCTGTTGTCCAACTCCATCAAATTCACCGCTGAAGGCGGGCAGGTGATTGTCTCTGCCGTGCTGGAAAGCGATGGCACATTGGTGCTGCGGGTGCGTGATACCGGCATTGGTATGACCGACAAGGAGTTGGAAACAGCCATGGAGCCGTTTCGCCAGATCGACCATAGCCAAGCCGATATTTCGGTTGAGCATAAGCGCCGCTCTTCTGTTGGCACCGGGCTTGGCCTGCCGTTGACCAAGGCTTTGGTGAGCGCCAACCGCGCCGCGTTTGATATTGAAAGCACGCCCGGCGAGGGTACGCTTATCCGCGTGACATTCCCTAACACTCGGGTTTTGGCTGAGTAACCTAAACGCTATTTCGGCCAATAAAAAACCGCCCGGCCAAGGGCCGAGCGGTGGGACGCTTAAAAAATACAGCTGAAAAGCCAGGAGGGGCGAACCGAGGGCTTTCCAGCTTTGGGGTGTATTTCTCAAGCTTTAAGCGGCCCAGCCAGAAAGGGAATAACTGGCGGCACGCTGTTCGTATTGGTAAAATCGAAAGCCTAAAGCTTGGAACCTGAGGTTAAACCCCGGCCCCTTGCAGGTTTGGCCGTTGATTTGTTGCCACATTAGAGTGTGCAGAATCGCCCGATATATAGCTCTCATAGCTTTCCGGCCGTTTGCCAGCGCGGCGCTCTACAGCCAATATTCGYAGGCGCGTTGTCGCGTTTGCTCGGGAACCGAATTTCTTGGAACCATAGATGGTGACGGATCGAACATCTCCTCGGGTCAGGCCAATGTCCGCCAAAATATGATCATCTARTGCGGATAGCATMYGGATCGCTTTACGGTTCTCAAAATATCGCTTCATCGCTGCACTCACACGCACCAGAATTGTCACCGCGGCACCATGTTGGGGCGCAGCAGAATCTTGGGATGGGTTGATTTTATATTCAATCGGCAGAGTCGGTTTTGTAGACATGGCAGTCTCCTTTTCGTGTTTTGGCCATGCAATGAAGCGAAGGTTTAGTGTCTGAATCAGAACCCAAATAACCTTCAAGYCGACAATATGCGGTTTTTGATTGATTAGACTAACGAATGTTTCTAATATCACTCATCGCAATTGATGATGGATGTTGGACAGATGACGACTTTGCTGGATTTGGATCAATTACGGACTTTCATCGCAATCGCGGAAGCTGGCAGTTTTACCCGTGCTGCRGAAACRGTGTTTCGYACCCAGTCTGCSGTCTCGATGCAGATGCGCCGCCTTGAGGAGCGCGTTGGCAAGCCGCTGTTCGTACGCGATGGCCGCAACAGCCGTTTGAGCGARGAYGGCATCAAGCTGCTCAGCTATGCCCGYAAAATGCTGCGCCTTAACGACGARACGCTGGCCGTGTTCGATGATGAGGCTCTYACSGGGCATGTTCGTCTGGGCACTCCCGATGATTATGCCGACCGTTTTTTGCCGGAAATTCTCGCTCGCTTTTCCCGCTCCAATCCGCAAGTGGAAGTGACGGTTGTTTGCGCGCCAACACCCCGGTTGGTGGAGTGTTTGAAGGGCAATGAGCTGGACCTTTCAATCATCACCTACATACCTGAAAAGGGTCCGGCAGAGCTGATCCGCCGCGAGCCGCTTTATTGGGTGACATCCAACCGCCATTGTCAGCATCAGGAAGATGTTTTGCCGCTGGCATTGGGCCGATCGACCTGCGAATGGCGTAAAGCCGCCGTTGAATCGCTGGAAATGATTGGTCGCCCCCATCGCGTTTTATATTCCAGCTGGAACTCAACCGCCGTCGGTGCCACCGTATTGGCCGGACTTGCGGTATCAGTTTTGCCCGAATCTGCTATTCGGCCCGGCATGCGTATATTGACCGAAAGTGAAGGCTTTCCAGAGCTGCCATCGTGCAATATCGGCCTGCTGCGATCATGGCATCACTGGACACCATTGATGGATGCTTTGGCCTGCCACATTTGTGAAAGTCTGGGCAATCTCAACATGCAGGAAGCACTGGCAGCAAGGCCGGTTATCGCCGCCGAATAGGTTTTTAAGTTTTGGGTTTACTTGCCGGTTTTGATTTGGATGTCAGCACCAAAACATTACCAAGCAAGGCAAGGCCAACGCCGCCCACGGCCAGTACAGACCACTGATAATCTTCCATCATAGTCGATACCAACATGGCGATAATTGGGAACAGAACCGTGGTATAAGCCGCTTTTGCCGAGCCAATCCGGCCCAGTAGCGTCAGGTAAAACCAGAAGGCCATGACCGTCGCTGTCGTTGCAAGCCAGACCAATGACAGAATGTAACTGGCCGTTGGCTCGATGATGAATTCGGCCCCGATCATCAATGCTATAAATGCATTAATTGCGGCACCATAGCTCATGCCCCAGGCATTGCTGGCCATAACAGACAGGCCGCGCCGCTGAATGCGCATCGAAAACAAATTGCCAATGCAAAAGCTTAGCGTACCGGCAACACACAGCCCCAAGCCCAGCAGCATATCCGCTTGGTTCTCCGAATTGGAAATTTCGGGCCAGAACAGAGCGCCAATACCGGTGACGCCCAAGGCAGCGCCCAGCAGAACCTGTTTGGTTGGCACCAGCCGATAGACGATCAAAGCCAGCGCAATGTTGATGATCGATGCCAGCGAGAAAATCACCGAGAGCAAGCCCGATGTGATCATGCTGCCAGCATAATAAAACAGGGCGAAATTGGTTGAAAATAGAAACAGGCCCAGCCCGGCAAAATCCAGATGATCGCGCAGAGAAAACCTCATGGGCCGCTTGGTCAGCCCAATGATCGCCCACATGATGATCGCGGCCAGAATAAACCGCCATGTCAGCGAGACATGCGGCGCAACCACACCAACCTGCAATTTAAGCGCATACCAGCTGGTGCCCCAAACAAACACCGTGCCCGCATACAAGCCGAAATTTGCAAGCTGGGCCTGGCTTTCTGCAGGGTCGTTTTGCGATTGGGATGTGTCTGTTGTGGTCATATGGCTGCGGATTGTTTTGAGTTGTTTCAGATTAATCTGGGCAAAGTGTCGCTCAAAACAATCATCACGTCCAATCAGCAATAAGCACTGATTGATAAAAGCTATGAATGCTTTTGCCGTGCCATTTGCCGCTCGTGCTTCCTGCCACAGGAGCCACGAGCGGCTCAATTCTTAATAGGCGAAATCGTCGAAGACGCGGTTGATATCGCCGCCCCATTCGCCGTTGTATTTCGTCAGCATGACTTCGGCGGGCGTTTTGCCGCTGGCAGCGGTTTCATCAAGCGGGGTCAGATATTGCTCCTCGTTGAAACCGGCACTGTTGAGCTTGGCGCGATTGGCCAGACCGCGATGGGCCAGCGTTACGCAATGCTTGGCAATTTCCAGCAAGGTGCCTTTTCTGAAAGGTGTATTCAGTGCCGTTTTGGGCACATCCTCACGCATTTTTTGGCGCTCTTCATTAGTCCAGTCTGCGGTCAGTGCCTCAGCTTCTGCCATGGTGTCTTCGTCATAAAGCAGGCCAACCCAAAAGGCTGGTAGCCCGCAAATGCGCCGCCATGGATTGCCATCGGCACCGCGCATTTCAAGGAATTTTTTCAACCGCACATCGGGGAACACGGTGGAAAGGTGGTTTTCCCAATCGCCCTGCGTCACATCCACTTTCTCTGCGCCAGCGGGGCGTTTACCGTTCATGAAATCGCGGAACGTGATGTCGGTGGCGTCAATATATGTCGTGCCGCGCTTGATGAAATACATCGGCACATCAAGCACATAATCGACATAGGATTCAAAGCCAAAACCCTCATCGAAGGCGAAGGGCAGCAAACCGGAGCGGGCATTATCCACATCGCCCCAGATTTTGCCGCGATAGCTCAAATAGCCATTGGGCTTGCCATCCATAAACGGAGAATTGGCAAAAAGCGCGGTGGCGATAGCTTGCAAAGACATGCCAAGGCGCATCTTGCGGATCATGTCGCGCTCGCTGTCAAAATCCAGATTAACCTGAATGGTGCAAGTGCGGTGCATCATATCAAGGCCGTACTCGCCAACTTTTGGCATATAATTGCGCATAATGTCATAGCGCGATTTGGGCATATAGGGTGTTTCGGCCAGTGTCCATGTGGGGCTCATGCCAAGACCCAAAAAGCCAATGCCCAGCGCATCGGCAACCTCGCGCACCTGCGCCAAATGGCCATGCACTTCGCGGCAGGTTTGATGCAATGTTTCAACCGGCGCGCCAGAAAGCTCGAACTGCCCGCCTGGTTCCAGCGAAATTGCGCCGCCGCCAACAGGGTCGATCAGGCCGATAATGTGCTCGTGATCGTAAATGCCTTCCCAGCCCAGATTGGCCTTCATGCCATCCAGCAGCGCGCGCACGCCATTGTCGCCCTCATAGGGAACCGGCGTGTAATCCTTGCTGTAAAAGCCAAACTTTTCGTGCTCGGTGCCAATGCGCCATGCAGATTTAGGTTTGCAACCATCGCTCAGCGCTTCAATCAGCGCAGTGCGTCCGGTGAGGGGCGTATCGTCAGCAGTATCACGGGCCATTGGGCCTCAATCCTTTTTATTATTAGCGTCTTTTACGGCTTTCTAGCGAACCATACAGCGCAGTTATCAACGATTTCAACTGCTTTATCGTAAATCACCGATAAAAGCCTGCACAATCGCCAAAGCTGCAACTCCGGCAGTATCAGCCCGCAAGATACGCGGCCCTAATGACAGTCCAACAACAAATGGCTGTTCGCGCAATAAGGACCTTTCCTTATTTGAAAAACCACCTTCTGGACCGATTAGAACCGCATGTTGTTTGTGCCTCACCGCTTCCAGCCGCTGCGCCTGTTCGCTCGCATTGGCCAACTCATCGCAAAAGATAAGCACGCGATCGGGTTGTTCAACCGGCCATGTCTCAATCAGGTCATTTAAAGGGCGCGGTTCTTCCAATTCCGGAATGCTCAAAATGCCGCATTGCTCAGCAGCTTCCACAATATTGGCGCGCAAACGCTCCAGATTAAGCTTATGGATTTGGGTGTAATCGCTGATCACCGGAACCAGCCGCCCCGCGCCCATTTCCACCGCCTTTTGCACCATATAATCCAGCCGGCCCTGTTTGAGCGGGGCAAAACAATAGGTTAAATCATAGGGGGCAGGTTGGGTGCGCAATTGCTCTGTTGGCATAAGATCACAGGCTTTGCGCCCGGTTGGCACGATATTAGCCAGCCATTCGCCATCGCGCCCGTTAAACAGCAAAACTTTGTCGCGCGCTTTTAAACGCAGCACATTGAGCAGGTAATTGGCCTGCGTACGCTCAATGCTAAGCGCAACACCGGCGCTCAAATCCTGTTCGACAAAAAGCCGTTTGGTGCGAAAGTCATAGCGCTCATTCACGGGCGGGCGATCTCACTTGTTGTCTTGACGCTGTAGGGTGTTGGGTGACACACACAAAGTAGTCCCGTCAATCGTTTAGAGAATCACCTGACATGAGTTTTTCCGATAGCGACAACCGCAGCTCAAACGCCGCAGAATTCACCGTTGGCGAAATAGCACAAGCGGTTAAGCGCACGGTGGAAGACCGGTTTGGCTATGTGCGGGTGCGCGGCGAGGTTTCTGGCTATCGCGGGCCGCACTCATCGGGTCACGCCTATTTCTCGCTAAAAGATGAACGCGCCCGCCTTGATGCCGTTGTCTGGCGCGGGGTGTTTTCCAAACTCAAATTCAAGCCCGAAGAGGGCATGGAAGTTATTGCCACCGGCAAGCTGACGACCTTTCCCGGCTCCTCAAAATATCAAATTGTTATTGAACGTATTGAGCCTGCCGGCGTTGGCGCGCTTATGGCGCTGCTGGAAGAGCGCCGCAAAAAGCTGGCCGCAGAAGGCCTGTTTGATGATACGCGCAAGCAGCCCCTGCCATATCTGCCAAGGGTGATCGGCGTTGTAACCTCGCCAACCGGCGCGGTGATACAGGATATTTTGCACCGCCTGCGAGATCGCTTTCCAACCCACGTGCTGGTCTGGCCAGTGCGGGTGCAGGGCGACACCAGCGGCGCGGAAATTACGCGCGCCATCAACGGTTTCAACAAAATCGATGGCAGCTCCATTCCACGCCCCGATCTGCTGATTGTTGCCCGTGGCGGTGGTAGTCTGGAAGATCTGTGGAGTTTTAATGATGAGGATGTCGTGCGCGCTGTTGCGGCCTCGCGCATTCCCATTATCTCCGCCGTTGGCCATGAAACTGACTGGACGCTAATCGATCATGTTGCCGACAGGCGCGCGCCAACGCCAACGGGTGCGGCGGAAATGGCCGTGCCGGTGCTGCACGAACTTGTTTCAACGGTTGATGTGCTGGGCCTGCGCAACAATCAGGGCATTCATCGCCAGCTTGATAAACAGCGCAATGCGCTGCGCGGCCTGAGCCGTGCCATGCCCTCACTGGATGCAATACTTGGCCTGCCACGGCAGCGTTTTGATGCGGTGGCCCTGCGCTTGCGCTCGGCTCTCATTGCCAACACATCGGCCCATCGCACCCGTCTGGTCGCGGCACGCAGCCAAATGCGCCCCGGCATTTTGGCCAACCGCGTTGGCCGGGCCGCCGATAAAAAGCATCAACTAGATCGCCAGCTAACCAGTAATCTGGCCCGCATTATTGAGCGTAAGCGCGAGAATTGGCGGCGCGCCGGTGCCCTTAGGCCTCAGCTTTTGGCACGCCCGGTAAAACTGGGCCGCAACAATTTGCAACAGCGCTCGGCCCGTATGGACCAAGCCTTTGTCACGCAAACGACGCGCGCGCGCCAGCGTTTGGATGCACAAGCACAAGTGCTGCGTTTGGTGTCCTATCAAAGCGTGCTGCAACGCGGCTTTGCCTTGGTGCGGGATGAGGCTGGCCAGCCGATCCGCGCGGCAGCTTCCACGTCATCCGGCCAAAACGTCGCACTGGAATTTACCGATGGACGCGTCGGTGCAGTGATTGATGGGGATGCGTCAGACATGCCAAAAAGCCAGGCAACGCCTGTTGCCACCAAGGTTGCAAAGCCTAAACCAGCGCCCAAAAAACCGGCGATTGATCAAGGTACTTTATTCTAAAAAAATTGGGAAACGGCCCGGTGTGCTTGAATTAACAATCTAGTGCATCCATCTGGCACGAGGTAAGACTCGGGGCAACCGGGTGCAAAAAGGAAAAATAATAATGAGCGACACAAAAGCCTACGAACCGCCAAGCGTCTGGACATGGGATAAGGAAAACGGCGGTAAATTCGCCAGCACCAACCGGCCCATCGCCGGGCCAACCCACGACAAGGAATTGCCAATTGGCAAGCATCCCTTGCAGCTTTATTCGCTGGCGACACCCAATGGCGTTAAAGTTACCATCATGCTGGAAGAGCTGCTGGCCCTTGGCCATAGCGGCGCCGAGTATGATGCCTGGTTGATTAAAATTGGCGATGGCGATCAGTTTGGCAGTGGCTTTGTTGACGTCAATCCAAACTCAAAAATTCCCGCATTGATGGATCACAGCACAGACACGCCGACGCGGGTTTTTGAATCCGGTTCGATCCTGCTTTATTTGGCTGAAAAATTCGGTGCTTTCCTGCCAAAAGACCCAGCGAAACGCACAGAAGCGATGAATTGGCTGTTCTGGCAAATGGGCAGTGCGCCTTATCTTGGCGGTGGTTTTGGCCATTTTTATGCCTATGCACCGATCAAAATCGAATACGCAATTGATCGCTTTGCCATGGAAGTTAAACGTGAGCTGGACGTGCTGGATCGCCATTTGGCGGACAATCAGTATATGGCTGGTGACGAGTATTCGATTGCCGATATCGCGATTTGGCCATGGTATGGCAATGTAACGGCAGGCACCATTTATGGCGATGCTGCGACCTTCCTTGAGGCGCACACCTACACCAATGTGGTGCGTTGGCAGAAGGAAATTGCTGAGCGCGATGCGGTGAAACGTGGCCGCATGGTCAACCGTTCCTTTGGCGAGCTTTCAGAGCAATTGCATGAGCGCCATGATGCCGGTGATTTCGACACCAAAACGCAAGACAAAGTCGAAGCCGCAAGCTGAAACTGAGTTAAGTCTGAGGCCTGTTTTTTAGTGGGAGAATGTCATGTCTGATGGATGGGATGATTCTGCGCAGGCCTGGATCACTGACAACAGTGATGGTGGTGATTTTGGCCGAAAATATGTCTTGGACCAGCCCATGCTGGACCGGATTAGCCAGCGCGTTTACAAAAATGCGCTGGATATCGGCTGTGGCGAAGGGCGCTTTTGYCGGATGCTTTCGCAAARGGGCATTTCGACSRTTGGGATYGACCCSACACAAGCGCTGATMGACCACGCCAAAACACAGCATCCCGAGGGTGACTAYCGRWTRGGCAAGGCGGAATCGCTGGAKTTTGMSGACGAGTCCTTTGATCTSGTCATATGCTATCTGATCTTCATYGATATYGCYGATATYGAAACCACGATCCGYGAAATCAGCCGYGTTYTRCGCCCYTCYGGYRCGCTTTTAATCGCCAATCTCAATGGCTTTATCACCGCCGCGATGCCAAATGGCTGGCGCGAGACGGAGAACGGCGAAAACACATTTCAGTTTGATCATTATTTTGACGAGCGGGTGGATTGGGTCAGTTGGCGCGGCATTAAAATTCGCAATTGGCACCGGCCCATCAGCACCTATTTCTCGCTACTTTTGGGGCAGGGCCTGCAACTGCGTTATTTTGATGAGCCAAAACCCAATGGCGGCGATGCAAAGCGCGTTGAGCGTTATTTGAGAATTCCCTATTTYCATATTATGGAATGGCAAAAACCCTGAAGCAGGTTATGGTCGCCGCTATGTCTTCTTTCACCCCGCTCATTACTGTTTTGACCATTTTAGCAACGGCCGTTATGGCGGCATCGGCTGCTATTCAGGGTGCGCGTCAGGAGTTTGATCCTTTTGGCGCGATTGTACTGGCAACGGTAACGGCGGTTGGCGGCGGCACCATGCGCGATTTGCTGATCGGTGCAACGCCGGTGTTCTGGTTGCAGGATATGACCTATTTGGCGACAGCGGTGCCCGTGGGCGCAGCGGCGTATTTCCTATCTGGCAAATTGACAGAGGGCTTTGGCCAGAGGCTGCGGCTGTTGCTGTATCTCGATGCCATTGGTCTGGCGCTGTTCACGCTGGTTGGCGTGCAAGTTGCCTTGGACCATAATATGAGCGTGGTTGCGGCCATTGTGCTTGGCTGTCTCACCGGCGTTGCGGGCGGCATGATCCGCGATATGCTGTGCGGTTTGCAGCCCACCATTTTGAAGCAGGACCTTTACGCCACCATCTCTTTGGTCGGCGGTGCGCTGTATATTCTCAGCCAAAAATATCTGACGGAAGAGGTCAGCCTGGGGCTGACCTTCGTGTTTATAACAGCCGTGCGGTGTCTGGTTATTTATCGCCGTGGGGTCAAAACAGATTAGTCATCCTTGTGGCTGTTATGGATGCGCCGCACCACCAGCCACATTGCGCCCACCACAATTGGCACGGCAATCGCGGTCAAAATCGAACCGATATACTCCACGCCGGTCAGGCTTTGCAGCGGCTTGTCGAAACCCTTGATGAAGTACGAAAACAGCCCGATGACATAATAGCTGATCGCCGCAATCGACAGGCCTTCAACGGTTTGTTGCAGGCGTAATTGCAGCTTTGCGCGGTGGTTCATGCTGGTCAGCAAATCGCGGTTTTGCCGCTCCAGCTCCACATCCACCCGCGTGCGCAGTAAATTAGCCGCGCGTGAAAGTTTGCGCGACAGATTGGATTGCCGCTCTTCCAGCGCATTGATGGTTTGCATGGCGGGCTGCAAGCGCCGAATGAGAAACGCCTCAAGCGTCATGTGATGTTTAAAGGCCCGCTCGCGAATAGCCTTTAGGCGAATTTGCACAATTTCAAAATACGCCTTGCTGGCACCAAAACGAAACAGGCAGGCCGCAGCGCTGGCTTCCAGCTCCGCAGATAGCCGGGTGATGTCCTCCAGCAAACTATCGCTGCCTGCCTTTGGGTTTTCACTCAGCGAGGCGGTTATCTCGATGAAGTCTTTCTCGATTTGGGTAATTTGCGGCGAGGTGGATTGCGCCAGTGGCAGCCCAAGCAGTGCCAATGTGCGATAGGTCTCAATCTCCAACAATCGCTGCACAAGGCCGCCAATCACCACTTCCGAGGCTTTGTTACTGGCGATATGCATGCAGGTCGCGCCATCATCGGATTGGCGAAAATCTGTTGCGACAATGGCAATGCCATTATCCACTTCCGACACGCAAAGCGAGCGGGTGTCATAAATGTCTTCCAGATCAATTTTGTCCATGCTTTGCACAACATCGATCTGGGTCATGGAAATGATTTGGCCGAGTGATTCTGTCGCCCGTTCAAAAATCAGCGCAAGGCCATCTTGTTTGCATTTGAGCGGGGCATCCCATGTCAGCGAGCCAAACTCGGAATGCTGCTCCCAGCGCAGCCGACCACCAAAAGCATTGAGCACGTAATAGCGCACATTATCGGCAGGCGAGGCAACACCCGCTTCCTGCGCGCAGGCCGTCATCGCTGCATGCAGGCCCTGCGCCTGCGCCTCGCTGGTGATCAGCGCRACATGGCGCACAATGCGCGGCGAGGGCATCGGCTCAAARGGGCGGGCATGAACCTCGCCCAGCAATCTGGCCCGGTCTGGATGCGTTGAAACAACTGATTGCATGTGTGGCTCGCGAGATGGGAGGAATCTGATTTGCGCTATATTTGGGTGTTTGAACCAAAAAGAAAAGTGCCAAGCCTGTCTGCGGCCCTATATTCTTCCTGATAGAGGAAAGCCTTGGCAATAATGGCGGTGTTTGTTGACCAGCACTTGCAAGGCAAGATAAGAAGAAACCGTAAYTGGTTGGGAAGTACAGGCCAGAATGATTTTTACAGAAATCTCTCATTCTCGCACCGCTGATGAAGTGGCGCACCAGATTGAAGAACTCGTGTTRCAGGGCGTCCTGAAGCCGGGTGATCGCATTCCGGGCGAGCGCTCTCTTTCCAAAACGCTCAATGTTTCCCGYCCYGTYCTGCGCGATGCCCTGCAAGGGCTGGAAGAGCGCGGYTTGCTCTCGACCCGTCAGGGCGAGGGGACCATCGTTGCCGATGTCGTTGGCGCGGTGTTCAAGGACCCGATTGTCGAGCTYATTCGCCGCCATCCCAAGGCCACCGCAGATTATATCGAGTTTCGCCGCCAGATGGAGGGCATGACCGCTTCATTGGCCGCAGAGCGCGCCACCGATTCGGACCGCGAACTGCTTGGCGAAATCATGACCGCCATGACTGTGGCCCATGAGCAGAAGGATTTTTCTGTCGAGGCGACCCTGGATGTGAACCTGCATGAAGCCATTGGTGAATGTGCGCATAATCTGGTGCTGTTGCATACTTTGCGCTCGACATATCGGCTGTTGGAGCAGGGCGTATTTTACAACAGAACCCGGCTATACGGCCATCGCGGATCGCGAAATGCCTTGCTTTTGCAGCATAAGGCCATTTATGACGCTATCATTGCTGGCGATCCGGACGCGGCCAAAGCTGCCGCCGAAGCGCATATGGATTTTGTGACAGAAGTGGCAAAAGAGGTCCAGACGGTTGGTGAGAGAGAAGCGGTTGCCCGCCTTCGGCTTGACCA
This sequence comes from Hyphomicrobiales bacterium, assembly GCA_002746425.1. Lineage (GTDB taxonomy): Bacteria > Pseudomonadota > Alphaproteobacteria > Rhizobiales. The sequence continues at coordinate 45,360 of NVXB01000016.1, forward strand.
ACATTGTAGCCAGAAGAAAATCGGTAAAGCACTGAAAGTAAAGTAATATGAATAATTCGGAGACCGCAGGAATTGACCAAAGCTCTGCGGCGAGCACTCCCAAGAATGTCGCCCTGTTTGTAACCTGTCTGGTGGATTTGTTCCGCCCAAGCGTTGGCTTTGCAGCTGTTAAACTTCTGGAAGATGCCGGATGCACGGTTTCTGTCCCACCGGCGCAGACCTGTTGCGGCCAGCCTGCGTATAATTCAGGCGACAAAAAAGACACCCGCGAAATCGCCATGCAAGTCATCACCGCCTTTGAAGGCTATGATGCGGTGGTTGCACCATCTGGCTCCTGCGCCGCGATGATWAAAGTGCATTATCTGGAAGTRTTTGAAGARGGCACRCCYTGGCACACCAAGGCAAGCGAGCTTGCCKCCAGAACGTTTGAACTGACCAGCTTTTTRACCGATGTGCTSAAGCAGAACTCTGTGACAGCGCAGTTTGAWGGCACCATTACCTAYCATGATTCATGCTCTGGCCTTCGCGAAATGGGCGTRCAGGCTCAGCCGCGCGAATTGCTGGAATCGGTMGAYGGYCTCAAAATTATAGAGCTGAAAGACAATGATGTGTGCTGCGGTTTYGGCGGCACATTYTGCATYAARTACCCSGAYATCTCCAACGCCATTGTCGTCAAGAAAACCGCAAACATCGCCGATTCAAAAGCTGAYATGCTGCTGGCCGGKGAYCTTGGYTGCYTGATGAAYATGGCGGGYAAACTGAAGCGCGARGGCAGCACCATTGAAGTGCGCCACGTGGCAGAAGTGTTGGCAGGCATGACWAAAGTGCCGCCAATCGGCCAGGGCAAGAAGGGCTGAGGGGCAACACATGCAAATTACATCRCCGCATTTYAAAGAAAACGCCAAACACGCCCTGCAAGACAAACAGCTGCAAAAAGCGCTGGGYAATGTCGAGCGCGGGTTTATCGACAAACGCCAGAAAGCCGCCAATGAGCTGCCGGAGTTTGAAGCGYTAAGAGACCGCGCCAGGGATATCAAGGRCCACGTTCTTGGGCATCTGGAYCATTATCTTGAGGCCTATGAAGACAAGGTYCATGATACYGGCGGCAAGGTGCATTGGGCAGCTACGGCRCARGAYGCACGCAATATCATTCTTGAAATTTGCCAGCGGGCTAATGCCAAAACKGTGACCAAGGGCAAATCGATGATTTCTGAGGAAATCGCGATTAACGAGCACCTTGAGCGCAACGGTATTGAGCCGATTGAAACCGATCTGGGCGAGTACATCATCCAGCTGCGCGATGAGCCACCCAGCCATATTATTGCCCCTGCTGTCCATGTGACCAAAGAGCAGGTTGAAGCTGATTTTCGTAAAGCTCACCGGCATTTGCCGCCCGGGCGAAACCTGGATGACCCAACAAGCTTGCTGAGTGAAGCGCGCGAAGTGCTGCGCGACAAGTTTTTGGCAGCGGATGTCGGCATCACCGGGGCCAATTTTCTGGTCGCAGAATCCGGCACCTCGATCATTGTGACCAATGAGGGCAATGGCGATCTCACGCAGATCCTGCCCAAAGTGCACATCGTGATTGCCTCCATCGAGAAAATCGTTCCCACGATGGAAGATGTCAGCCAGATTTTGCGGGTGTTGGCACGCTCGGCAACGGGCCAGGACATGTCGGTCTACACCACTTTCTCCACCGGCCCGCGCCGTGAAGAAGACCCCGATGGCCCCGAAGAATATCACGTTGTGCTGCTCGATAATGGCCGCTCGGATATGATTGGCTCTGAGTTTCAGGACATGCTGCGCTGCATCCGTTGCGGCGCTTGTATGAACCATTGCCCGGTTTATCATGCGGTGGGCGGACACGCCTATGGCTGGGTTTATCCCGGCCCCATGGGTGCTGTGCTGACGCCGACATTAATCGGCGTCGACAAAGGCGGGCATCTGCCCAACGCGTCCACATTCTGCGGGCGCTGCGAAAGCGTGTGTCCTATGCGCATTCCGCTGCCGAAAATGATGCGGCATTGGCGCGAGAAAGAATATGAGCACCATCTGACGCCCAACAAGGCGCGGCAGGGCCTCGCAATTTGGGCATGGGTGGCCAAACGGCCAAAGCTTTATCAGGCTGCTACGGGAATGATGATGCGTGTGCTGGGCTTCATGGGGCGGCGTTCAGGATCGTTCAAACGTTTGCCGCTTGCAGGTGGCTGGACAAGGCACCGGGATTTACCGGCGCCAGAGGGCAAAACTTTTCAGCAATTATGGGCCGAGCGTACCCGCAATTCAAAAAACGGGACTGCCGCATGAGTAACAGATCAGCCATTCTGTCCAAAATTCGCAAGAACATTGCCAATGCCGATGACCCAAAGCGGTTGAACGCGGTGAATGCCCGTTTGCAAAGCCGTCCGGTCGGCTTGATACCCGCACGCGGGCGCAAACCCCACGACAAGCAAGTTGAGTTGTTTTGCGCGCAGGCGGAAAAAGTGCAGTCGACGGTGACCCGCCTGTCATCGATTGACAAATTGCCTGATGCGCTGAGTGATTATCTGCGCAGCCGCAATCTGCCGCAAAAGCTTATTATGGGAAGTGACCCACGCTTTGATGGTGCTGGCTTGCAGAAAAGCAAAGTGCTGGAGATCAAAAAAGGCCCATCAGATGGCAGTGATATGGTTGGCCTGGGATATGCCGTTGCGGCGGTTGCCGAAACCGGAACCTTGATGATGCAATCCGGGCAAGACAACCCCACCAGTAACAACTTCCTGCCGGAGACGCATATCGTGGTTATCAACGCCAGCGATGTGACCGGAGACTACGAAGCGGCTTGGCAATCTTTGCGCGTCAAAAACGCGCATGCTGGTATGCCCCGCACCGTCAACATGATCACTGGTCCATCGCGCTCTGGCGACATTGAGCAAAAGATACTGCTTGGTGCCCATGGGCCGCGTGCCCTGCAAATTTTTGTTATTGATGACGTTTAGCGGTAGCAGTTAATTCAAAATATTCGCATAAAAAAACCCGCCCTGTGAGGCGGGTTTTTTGTCAGTACGGTGAGCTTATTCGCTCTCATTACCTTCAGCATCAAACTGATTGAGATAAGCAATAACATCGGCGATTTGCTCGTCTTTTTTGATGCCTGCAAAACCCATCTTTGTRCCTTTAACCAGCTTTTTGGGCTTTTTSAGAAACGCAGTCAATGTCTCCACATCCCATGTCAGGCCAGAGCTTTTCATGGCTTTGGAGTATTTGAAGCCCTCAACAGTGGCAGCTTCGCGTCCAATAATACCATTAAGAACGGGGCCAACCCGTTTTTTGGCTTTGGGCCCAACCATGTGGCAGGCTTTACATTTTTTGAATATCTTTGCACCAGCTTTTGCATCTCCGCCGCCATGGCTTTCTGCAAACGCTGAAAATGGCATWACTGCAGCGACCATTGCTACAAGAATGAGTTTCTTCACACTAAATCTCCTCGGTTCAGATTAGTCGACTCTAGATCATCTCTAGCGCCGTCCGCGCACCCTTTCGAATTATTTCCAGTGCTTTGGCCCCCTAGTCAACCCGTGGTATCCATAATTCAGCAAATTGTGATCAGCTGTTAAACTAACGGAGCATGCATCTTTGACACTGGACGCCTAGAAATGGGGCGCTATAACGGCTATAGGGATTGAAAATTTCAACTGGTAAACTTAATTGTCCAGTTGGTGATTTTGGACCTTCCCAAAGTACGATGGAGATAGTTATGGGCGCGATTGCGTTTCCAGAGCCGGATAARCATATTCTGAGCCGACGCGGCGACATTATCAAAGATTTGCAAAAAATCTTGCCCGGTGATGGCGTTATCAGCGACCGGACAGAATTGGTTCCTTATGAAACCGATGCGTTTACCGCCTATCGCCGTGTACCACTTGCGGTGGTGTTGCCKGARACSACCGAGCAAGTCTCMAAAATAATGAAATATTGCCACGAAGCYGGTATTCCGGTCATCCCGCGCGGTGCTGGCACCTCATTGTCGGGCGGTGCTATTCCGCAAGAASACGCTGTTGTTATTGGCGTGGCCAAGATGAGCAAARTTTTGGACATCACGCCGGATAAYCGCGCAGCGCGGGTGCAAAGCGGTATCACCAATTTGATGGTTTCCGACAAGGTAGGTCCGCAAGGCTTTTTCTACGCGCCAGACCCCTCATCTCAGCTAGCCTGCACCATTGCGGGCAACATCGGCATGAATTCGGGCGGGGCGCATTGTCTTAAATATGGTGTGACCACCAATAATCTGCTGGGCGTTACGCTTGTGCTGCTGGACGGCACCATTGTGGAGCTGGGCGGCGAGCATCTTGATGCGGAAGGTTATGATCTGCTTGGCCTTATCTGCGGATCGGAAGGCCAGTTGGGCATCATTACTGAGGCTGTGGTGCGCATATTGCCCAAGCCAGAGGGCGCGCAGCCCGTGCTGTTTGGCTTTGATAGCGCCCAGGGTGCCGGGGCTTGCGTGTCGGATATTATCGCAAGTGGCATTGTGCCCGTGGCGATGGAGTTCATGGACAAGCTGGCCATTGAGATTTGCGAAGCTTTTGCCAAGGCTGGCTATCCGCTGGATGTGGAAGCGCTGCTGATCATCGAGGTTGAAGGTTCTGACGATGAAATGCGAGATCAGCTGGATCGCATCATCAAAATCGCCAAGCAGCACAACGTAAAAACCATTCGTGAAAGCCAATCTGCCATGGAGGCCGCCGCGATCTGGAAAGGCCGAAAGTCTGCTTTTGGCGCGACGGGCCGTGTGGCTGATTACATTTGCATGGACGGCACCATTCCAACCGGACAATTGCCAAAAGTGCTGGCGCGAATGACCGAAATTATCGATAGTTTTGGCCTGCGCGTCGCCAATGTATTTCACGCCGGTGATGGCAATTTGCACCCGCTCATTCTGTATGATGTCAACGACCCGGATGAGCGCCAAAAAGCGGAAGACGCTGGCAACCAGATTCTGGAATTATGCGTTGAGGTGGGCGGATGCCTGACCGGCGAGCACGGTGTTGGTATTGAAAAGCGCGATCTGATGCGCGTGCAATTTAACGAAGATGATTTGCGCCAGCAAATGCTGGTGCGCGCCGTGTTTGACCCTAATTGGCAGATGAACCCGGCAAAAGTGTTTCCTTTGGATGGACGCCTTATAAATGGGCAGTTGACCGGAGGGGAGGCATGACGCTGATTTCTCCCAAAAACGAGGCTGAACTGGTTGAAGCGGTATCCAAGGCGGTCGACAACAAGTCGCCCCTGTCGATCATTGGCAATGGCTCGCGTTCTGGGCTGGGGCGGGCGGTGCAAAACGCGCAAACTCTGACAACGTCAAACCTCACCGGCATCATTTTGCTGGAACCGGCCGAGATGATTTTCTCTGCCCGTGCAGGCACACCGGTCAGTGTTGTTGTTGATGCGCTGGCCAAGCACAATCAAATGATGACGTTTGAGCCGATGGACCACCGAAAGCTCTATGGCACCGATGCTGAGCCGACAATTGGCGCGGTGGCTGCGGGCAATATTTCTGGTCCACGGCGTATTTCAGCCGGGGCGGCGCGCGATAGTCTTATCGGTGTGCGCATGGTCAATGGCCGCGCGCAGATGATTAAAAACGGTGGCCGGGTGATGAAAAACGTCACCGGGCTAGATTTGGTCAAGCTGGTTTCTGGCTCCTGGGGCACGCTTGGTGTGCTCAGCGAAGTCACCTTTAAAGTGCTGCCGAAAGCGGAAAAATCAGCAACTCTGGTGCTTTCAGGATTGGATGATGCCACCGCTGTTGAGGCTTTATGCCAGGCGATGACATCGCAATTCGAAGCCACCGGCACAGCGCATATGCCTGCTGGTGTCGGGGATGCCAATGCGCAAACCTTTATTCGCCTCGAAGGCTTTGAAAAGCAGCTGAGCTATCGCTTCGACCGTATGCGCCAGCATCTTAGTGCCTTTGGCAAGGCCGAAGAGATGACCGGCGATGACAGCGAGGCCCTGTGGCGCGATATTCGCGATGTGGTGCCACTGGCAGAACCTGCGGATCGTGCGATCTGGAAAATATCTGTCGCTCCCACCAAAGGCGCGCAATTTGTGCAGCGTTTTCGCGAGAAGCAGGATTTTGATGCAATGTATGACTGGAGCGGCGGCCTTATCTGGATAGCCCTTGATCCGGCAACCAATGGCGATGCAGGCGCAAATGCGCTGCGGGCCATCGTGAAGGAACTTGGCGGCCATGCCACGCTGATCCGCGGCTCTCAGGAGCTTCGCGCACGTATTGACGTATTCCAGCCGCTTTCCGCGCCATTGGCAAAAATAACCAGAGGTATCAAAACCTCTTTCGACCCCGACGGTATCTTCAATTCCGGCCTGATGTATCCGGGGGTCTAAGGACATTTATGCAGACTAATTTTTCTGACGCGCAACTCAAGGATTTGCAGGTCGCAACTTCCGAGAAAATCCTGCGCAGTTGCGTTCATTGCGGCTTTTGCACGGCCACCTGCCCAACTTATCAGCTGTTGGGCGATGAGCTGGATAGCCCGCGCGGACGCATCTATTTGATCAAGGATATGCTGGAAAATGACCGCCCGGCTGATGCCAAAGTGGTCAAGCATATCGATCGTTGCCTGTCGTGCCTGTCCTGCATGACGACATGCCCATCGGGTGTGAATTACATGCATCTGGTGGATCATGCGCGCGCGCATATCGACAAAACCTATCGCCGTAATTGGCATCAACGCCTTATGCGCGCGGTGCTGATTAATGTGCTGCCTTATCCCAACCGTTTTCGCATGGCGCTTGCCGGTGCCTTTTTTGGTCGCCCGTTTGCCGCAATACTAAAATCTATCGGCGGGCCGTTCCGTCAATTGGGCGCGATGCTGGAACTTGCGCCTTCGCGCATTGAACCGCGCAGCCAAATGAGCGCTGGCGATGTGTTTAGCCCGGCAGAAAAACGCAAGGGCCGCGTGGCGCTGCTAACCGGATGTGCACAGCCGGTGCTGGAGCCGGGTATTAATGATGCGACCGTTGAGCTGCTCAACCGTGTTGGCGTCGAGATTGTCCTGCCCAAGGGCGAGGGCTGCTGCGGCGCTCTGGTGCACCACATGGGTAAGGACGAGCAAAGCCATGCTCAGGCCAAGGCCAATATTGATGCCTGGTGGCGCGAGATCAACGGCGATGGCCTTGATGCCATTATCATCACCGCATCGGGCTGTGGCACGACCATCAAGGATTATGGCCACATGCTGCGCGATGATGCTGCCTATGCCGATAAAGCGGCAAAGGTGTCGGCGCTGGCCAAGGATGTTACCGAGTATCTCGGCACACTGGAATTGGGCAAAGCTCAGCGCGGCTTTGATTTAACCGTCGCCTATCATTCAGCTTGCTCAATGCAGCACGGCCAGCAGATCAAAACTCAGCCGGGCAAACTTTTACGCGCTGCCGGGTTCAAGGTCGTGGATGTGCCAGAGGGACATTTATGCTGCGGCTCTGCCGGGGTGTATAACATTTTACAACCCGATATTGCGCGTCAGCTGCGTGATCGCAAGATCGCTAATATTGAGAGCACCAAGCCAGATTTAATCGCCACCGGTAACATTGGCTGCATGACGCAAATCGGCGGCGGTACGGAGCTGCCAATTGTGCACACCATCACATTGCTCAACTGGGCCTATGGCGGTGATATTCCGCGCGCGCTTGGTGAAAACGGTTTTGTTAGTCCGGAGATTGGAACGGGGCGTTCGCCCGAAATGTCTGCCACAAAACAGTTACTTGCCTCACTCAATTCCTAAAAGGGGTCGCAAGTTTTAAAACACTCTGCTAAACCGCTGGCAAATGCCATGAGACCTCCTTGTGGCGACGAGAATTATTTGGAGCAAGATCGGTATGATCGAAGGCAATCAGCTTGAAAAAATCATAAATGTTGGTGCGAGCGATGATGGTGAGTTGTCCTATATCACTCTCCAGGTGGCTGGTGCTGGCAATGTACGCCTTGTGGTGCCCAAAGAAATGGCGCCGACACTTCTATCAGCGGTGATGACATCCAAATCCCTGGCCGACAATAAGCGCGCTGTTGCCGCTGGTGAGAAATCCGGCCAACGCAGCTTTTCGCCAATGGGCGCATTGCCAACCAAAACTTTTGCCGTTGGTGCTGCTACCCGTTCTGATGGTCAGCGCAATTTGTTCCTGCGCCTGGAAATCGCCAATGGCGGTTATATCGACTTTGGCTTTGATGAAGATCAGGCCATGAACCTGATGCAGGGCATTCGCAAAACTCTGGAACGTAAATAATTTCCTGAGACTAGCGCTACATAATTGGCCAGCATTTCCTATGCGAGTGCTGGCTTTTTTGTGTGCAGTTTTTGAGCTCAAAAAGAAACCGGCTCCGCGTGGATTAACGCGAAGCCGGTTGAAATTGATCGTCAATATCTTGGGTGCTTAAAGCACGACAACTTTCGCGCCCAGCTTCACCCGCTCAAACAGATGCTCGACATCTTTGTTGATCAGACGAATACAGCCCGAKGATACGTTGGAGCCRATGGTCCAAGGYTCATTGGTGCCATGAATGCGGTACAGCGTGTCGCGGTTGCCTTTGAAGAGATACARYGCGCGCGCGCCCAGTGGGTTTTCCGGCCCACCTGCCATGCGCCGTGGCAGTTTGCGGCCATTTTCTTTGCGCTCGCGAAYAATCATCTCTGCAGGTGGATGCCACGCAGGCCATTTTGCCTTGCGCTTGATGTTRACAGTACCCTTCCAGCCAAAACCTTCACGGCCCACACCGATRCCATAACGAATGGCGCGGTTTTTCTTGGTCACCAGATAAAGGTATTTTTTCTTGGGGTTGATAACAATCGTACCAACAGGCTCGCTGGAGCGAAACCGTACTTCCTTGCGCTTGTATTTGCGCGAAAGTTTGCCACCGCGTGCCCGATACTTATTGATCGTAATATAGGTGCGCGTGGTTGGGCTAAACACTTTTGTCTGTTGTGCTTGTGCTGGCAATGCCAGCCACAGCGGTAACAGGCTGATTGCGGCAATCGCAATAATCAGTCGCTTCATATCGTTCCTCAGTCAAGTTAGTCGCATYGGAGAATAGCGAAATTATACAGTATTCAAAATTAAWTAGTCTTCAGAAAATAYAGYRGGCCCGTACTTCAATTACAATAGAGCCTTAACCTAAGTCAGTGTGTCGCCAACCTGTGTCCTACCCAATCAGAATCAAACCCTGATCAAGCCAAACTTCGCGGCCATGCTATGCTCCCCGCGCGCTATCGGCAAGGCTACGCTCAGGCAGCTCTCTATTACAATCTACAAGTGTGGCAATTGCGGCACACTGGCGCAAACCATCCAAAACACAGCCTAAAGTAGCGATATTTTGAGTAAAAGTTTCAATAAAAGCCAGTTTTACCAATCCTTTACCATGAATAGAAAGGAGATAATCAGACTTAACTGACAGTATCCGCCCAAGAATTACTGACCAGGGTCAAGACTCTGACTTTTACTCTTAGGAGAATTTTATGGCTGCTCGCAGAGCATTCCGGATCGAACAATCAATGCCCAAAGGCCCAGAGCCGGCAAATGATGCCATTTCAGCTTTCGARCCTTCTGAACCCGTGGCAGCACAACCAAGTGGTATTGATACGCAGGCGATATTAACGGCAATATCGGAAATCAAGGACTCCATGTCCAACGCGCCAGATATTGATGCGCTGCGCGAGGACATGGCAAAAGCTGCCAGTATGAATGGTGAGTTGCAATCCATGCAGGATGCCATTTTGTCCACCAAGCAAGAAATTGCTGCGCTTCATGGTGGCGGTCTTCCTGAAAAGGATTTGGGCCGTGTGACCAATGAGCTGGATGCGGTTATTGGCGGCACGGAAGAAGCCACYGATGATATTCTAACCGCGGCAGAATCCATTGATGAGCTTGCCAGCAATCTTAGTGCTGGCCTTGAAGGCCAACAAAAAGCCATGGCGTCGGACATTCAAGACAAAATTGTCGAGATTTTCGAAGCCTGTAACTTCCAGGATTTGACCGGCCAGCGCATCACCAAAGTTGTGCGCACGCTTCAGTTCATTGAAAACCGTGTCGGCAGCATGATGGACATTTGGGGTGGTATGGAAAGCTTCAAAGACATCACGCCGAGCGAAAGCATGAAGGGCGAGGGCGATGCCGCCTTGCTCAACGGTCCATCTTTGGAAACCGATACCGATATTTCAAATCAGGGCGATATTGATGCTTTGTTCGATTAAACGAGCCATCATCTTTCTGCATAACTGACAACATACTGTCAGCATACAAGTACGGCCGCGCCTTTTCAGGTGTGGCCGTACTTGTATTTGCAGTAGAATCAGGTTTGGCTGTTCTTTCAAATTACCCAAACATCTAATCATTATGGAGCCATCGATGAGCGCAAATATACCAGAGGGCTTAATCGAAGGGCTAGATGGCATCATCCGTTGCTGGTGGCACGGCAATAAAGATGATTATCTGTTGTACCACGATACCGAATGGGG
>NVXB01000127.1 GCA_002746425.1 Hyphomicrobiales bacterium
GCAGTGCCAATTGTTAACGTCGTGGAAACTGGCTGATAGGCTTGCCCGCCAATGACGCTCACACCTGCCAGCAATTGGTAATCGCCACTTGGCGCTGTGAACCCGCCAGTTGTTTTGACAACAAGTGGCTCTCCGCCCTTTTTCGGCATCAACATGCCCTGGCCCTTTTGGCGCACGCCATCATGCGTCAGCACAATTAGCTCAAAGGCTGTTTCCTGCACTTTGGGCGCGGGCGGTTGCTGGGTTGGTTTCGGGTTTGGTCGTTGCAGTGTCGGTATTGCTTTGCCGGTATCATTGGCTGAAACCTGTTTCAGCGCGGCATCGAGACTATCGATCAACTCATCGGCGCTGTTGGCGGCCAAATAATCTGTACCACTTGCATCGGCAATGCACTGCATGGCTTCTCGCTTGATACCGCGCAGGCCAAGGCCAACCACATAAACACTGATATCAATATCTTGCTGTTTCCATGCCTTAACCAGAGCGCATGGGTCCGCGCCGCAACTTTCAATGCCATCTGAAATGAGGATGATCGAGCCTTTGCGATCGCCAAAATCCTTAAGCGCATCGCGCAGGCTGCGGTCAATTGGCGTGCGCCCGGTGGGCCGAACCGTCTCCATAATATCAATGATGGATTGGCTGGTTTTTTCAGGTGAGTTGAAAGGAACCACCAATTCACTGTCAGTGCAGTCATTTCTTCTGCGGTGGCCATAGATACGCAGCGCGATTTCCCGATCGCCAAAATCGCGTGACATCAATTCGCGCATCGCCTCGCGGGCCGCTTCATATTTGCGGGATTTATCGGGCAGGGCGCCCCACATGGAATTGGAGCTGTCGTAAATAAAATAAACACCGGGAAGCTGGCGTTGGGCGGAGACATGGCCCGTTGGCGCAAGTAATAAAAGTGTCAGGTAAGCAGCAAGAAAGGCCTGTCTAACAAGAGGTGTTCCAAATAGTGATCCGCAGTGGCGCACAAATTTCATTGCTGTGATCCTCTCAAGACAAGTCATCATCGACTTTTTGACTTGGTAATAATCACAAGTAGCATTAATGCCCATCAAGGGACAAAACATTTAGTAGAAATAGGGATGATGAGACGCAGACAATTTTGCTTCTACATATCCCCGGGTTAGGCCTTACTCGCGAAAGTAATTGGGATACTCTTTTTGCAGCAAGTCTATGCGGGCCACGGTTCCGGTAAGATGGTCGCGAATGGCAACTTGAGACTTTTCAGGGTCTCCATCGGAGATAGCCTTTAATATGGCGATATGCCCTTTAAGGATGGCGCGGCTTTTGCCTTCTCTGGGCAAATCCAAACGGCGCACACGGGAAAGGTGGCCGCCCTTTGATTTTGCTAAATTATACAGGCCCGGCTGGCCAGCGCTGTTGAACATGGTCTGGTGAAAAGCTTCATCCAGTTCATGGAACAAAACAACTTCATGCGGGCTGTCGACAACGGCTTCCTGCATTTGGATGATTGTTTTCAGCCGTGTCACCAAATCTGGATTTTTATCGATGGCAAGGCGGCGCACCAACTCGGATTCCAGTGCAATGCGCAAAAAATGCGCCTCGAACAGCTGGCGAATATCAATGCGGGTGACGATTGTACGTGATTGCGGAAAGATTTTGACAAGCCCATCCAGCTCAAGCCGCTGCATGGCTTCGCGTATCGGGGTCTGACTTACTTCATACTCATTGGAAAGGTCAGTTCTCGCCAGCGTTGTATCTGGCGGCAACGTCATATCAACAATGCGTTGGCGCAAATCATCATATACCCGGCTTGCCGTGGAGGTTGGCGCGGCGAGCACATCACCGGCGCTTATCAGTTTCACACTCAGRGTGTCCGGGTTAACAGGCGTCATYAKYTCTCTCTCAACACTTARYCAGATCTAAYATTTAGCAGAACCRATMAGTTGTATAAWAATWGYTTCTGCTCGRCTTCARCATTCGTAATGGCATTTACTCTCATAGCGAAGATTTTATCTAMCGCAWAGGTTACGTGYGGAAAGAGTTGATATACCTAGTYCATTAATATATTAGTRYRCRGGTRCGRYCYGAYGGMAARCCAYYGGYRAGYYRTCGATTTGACATGAATTGGGAGTAAATCATGAAATTAAGTCAYTTGGGTAAGGCGGTTAGCGCTCTTACGGTTGCTGCTGCCATCGGTATCAGCGCAGGTGCTGCATTTGCAGCAGATAAAACACTAAAAATTCARACAAGTTCGAATGCGAGCCATTTYACGCTGGCATTYTTGAACGATAMTTGGGTGCCAAAACTTGAAGCAATGACCGGCGGTTCTTTGACCGTTGAGTTTTTGCCAATTGAGTCTGTTGTGCCGCGCCGTGAAACACCAGAAGCCGTTGCTATTGGTATTCTTGATGGCGATCTGACCAGCATCAATTACTTTGCCGGTATTGATCCTGCTTTTGCCCTGATGGGCGATTTGATCGCTGGTTATGATAGCGCCGATCAAATTCAAACTTTTTGCGCCCGTGGCGGCGGCAAGGAAATGTTGCAAAAGCTGCATGATAAGCATTTCCCCGGTGTGCACGTCATTGGTTGCGGCGCTTATGCGCGTGAAGCTTTTGTCTCCACCGTGCCAATTTACGGTGTTGCTGATCTRAAAGGKCTTAAAATTCGKTCCCCTGAAGGTCTTGCTTCAGATGTGTTCAAACGTGCCGGTGCTGCGCCRGTGTCGCTTCCAGGTTCCGAAACTTAYGGTGCTTTGGAAAAAGGCGTYATTGATGCGGCTGATAACTCCGCCTATGCCAATAATGATTCCAATGGCATGCACAAAATCGCAAAATTCCCGATCTTTCCGGGCATTCACTCCACACCAATTCTGCAATTCACTGTTAATCAGCAGACTTGGGATGGCTTGACCGAAGCAGAGCGTACCATTGTAGAAGTCTGGTATCAGGCTGCTTATAATGACATGCGCCGCGCCGTGGATCTGGTTGACCGTAAACTGGTTGCGCGTGATCGTGCCGCTGGTGATATCACCATCATTGATTGGTCACAGGAAGAGCGTGATAAATTGCGCGCTATTGCTCAAGAAGCCTGGGCCGACTTTGCTGCCGGTTCCGATCTGGCCAAAGAGACCTATGATGCGCATCTTAAATTCATGAAAGAAGCGGGACTGTTGTAAGTCCACAATAACACTGCCACGCCTGTGTTCTTRCAGGCGTGGCAACCAATAATAACCTGWATGGCCGGGGTGCTAACCCTGTGTTAGGCGGGAAGWAAATTACAGGAAGCCACTTTAAAGTGGCCCTGGCATGCGCGGGAGATGGCGATGAGCWCARAWTATCAGGAGCRGCTCGAMGAAACGGAAGTYGATATCGCRKYGCAAGACCCGCTTGATGAYGAAGARCCSCCGCTKCCGCTYAACGAATACACGCCTATTGATCATTTCAGCCACAATATGGGCATCGGTGTTTCGGTGCTGTATCTCGTTGCTGCCGCCGTAACACTGTACGAAGTTTTCGCCCGTTATCTGTTTAATGCGCCCACCTATTGGGCTTTTGAAATTGTCATGGTGCTGTGCGCAGCATCATGGATGATGTCGTCCGGTTACGTGACACTAAAACGCCGCCATATCGGCATTACCGTCATACATGTGCTGGTCTCGAAGAGAGCCCGTTGGCGACTGGATTTGTTTGCCATGATCATTGGCGTCATCGCGCTGTATCTGCTGCTCGCCGATGCTTCTATTCGGGCCTATGACAGCATAGGCCGTATTGAGAAAGCCGGTAGCGCGTTTAATTCCCCCATGCCTTTGATGCTCAAATCGCTGTTGGCAGCGGGTGGCTTTTTGTATCTGGGACAGCTTCTCGTCAATCTGAATCGCCATTTTGAGAATAAGACCGCCCGGCTCATCGTCAAAGCTGTTGCCGTGTTCATGGTGATCTATTTTGGTGCCAATGCCGCCGCTCATATCTGGGGCGATGATACATTCTTTGGCCTGATCAGCACCTTCTTCACGGATGTGGGCAAGTCACTGGACCCCAGCAAATTCCTCAATCTGCGCTCCTATGATCTGGGCACGATCTCGATCATCATGGTGCTGCTGCTGATTGGCCTGATGATGACCGGCATGCCGCTGGGCATTGTCACCTTGCTGGTATCGGTCATCATGGCGGTTGGCTTTTTTGGCCCGCGCGGTTTGTTTTTGGTGTCGACCAACGCAGCTGGGTTGCTGGAAAAATACACCCTTGTCGCCATTCCTTTCTTTGTGTTGATGGCCTCCATTTTGGAGCGCGCGGGCATTGCCGAGGATTTGTTCGACGCTATGTCGATCTTCGCGGGCAATTTGCGCGGCGGTGTGGCGGTACAAACTGTCGTCGTGGCGGTTATTTTGGCGGCGATGTCGGGCGTTATGGGCGGCGAAATCGTCATGCTCGGCCTTGTCGCATTGCCCCAAATGTTTCGCCTTGGTTATGACCGAAAGCTCTCGATAGGGCTGATATGCGCCTCGGGGGCGCTTGCTACTTTGATACCGCCCTCGATCATCATGATCGTTTATGGCTTGTCGGCAGAAGTTGGTATTGGCGATCTGTTCATGGCGGGTGCGACTCCGGGCATTATGCTGGCGGTGTTTTACGCAAGCTATGTGCTGATCCGCGTTAATCTAAACCCATCCATGGCACCCACTGCCGCCGAAGTTGCTGCGATAACCGGCAATTCCAAAAAGCTTTCCAAGGATCGCATGACAGCGGTGATGTTGTGCCTGCTGTTGATAGGTGCCGTGATGGGATCGATTTATGGCGGTGTTGCATCGGTAACAGAAGCTGCGGCGGTTGGCTGTATCGGTGCGCTTGTTGTGGCTGCGGTGCGAAATCAGTTCAAATGGGATGTCATCAGCGCAGCCCTTTTGGGCACCATGACAACCGTTGGCACCATCATCTGGCTTATTTTGGGCGCTGTCAGTTTTGTCGGCATTTTCAACCTGGTGGGTGGCGGCGACTTTATGCGCTCGCTGTTCCTCGACCTTGGTTTGCCGGCCATGGGCACCATTATAGTGATGATGACAATTCTTTTGGTGCTCGGCACCTTTATGGAATGGATTGCGATTGTTTTCATCACCGTGCCGGTGTTCGCGCCGGTGGTGATGACGTTGGCCCCGGAGCTGGGGCTGACCGAAGATCAGGCCAAGGTTTGGTTCGGCATTTTGTTTGTTATGAATATCCAGATTTATTTCCTGTCACCCCCTTTTGGCCCGGCTTGTTTTTGGCTGAAATCGGTGGCACCAAAGGATGTAACTCTGCAAGAAATTTTTGTCGCAGTTTTGCCATTCATTGTTTTACAAATCATCGGTTTGATTTTGGTGATGGCATTCCCACATATCGCGCTTTGGCTCCCAGAAGCGCTAAGCTAAGGAAAAGAAAATGATCGGACGTGATAGCCGCGAAGATATGGATGCCTACGGTGTCTGGCCATGGGTTGGCGGCTTTGCTATTGCAGCATTGCTCATTTGGTTAATGTTCACTTTTGCTGCCCCGATTTCTGGATAAATATATGCCTGACAATAAAAAATCCTACGAAGACTTGCGCAGTGCCCGCTGGATGGTGCCCGATGATATTCGCTCTTTTGGTCATCGCTCGCGCACCATGCAAATGGGCTACAGCGCCGAAGATTGGGAAGGCAAACCGATCATCGCAATTATCAACACATGGTCAGATGCTCAGCCCTGCCACATGCATTTTAAAGATCGTGTGGAGTGGGTTAAGCGCGGTATTTTGCAGGCTGGTGGTTTCCCCATGGAGATTCCTGCGCTTTCCCTGTCAGAGAATTTCGTCAAACCAACAACCATGCTTTACCGCAACTTGCTGGCCATGGAAGTGGAAGAGCTGTTGCGTTCGCACCCCATTGATGGCGCTGTGCTGATGGGCGGTTGCGACAAGACCACGCCGGGCCTGACCATGGGTGCGGTTTCTATGGGACTGCCCTTTGTCTATCTGCCCGCTGGCCCCATGCTGCGCGGAAACTATGCCGGTAAGGTTCTGGGATCAGGCACCGACGGTTTYAAATATTGGGACGAGCGCCGGGCGGGCAATYTRTCCAAGGAAGAATGGCAAGGYATTGAGGGCGGCATYGCGCGCTCCTACGGCCATTGCATGACCATGGGCACCGCCTCGACYATGACRGCGATTGCCGAAGGCTTTGGCCTTTGCCTGCCAGGTGCCAGCTCTATTCCAGCGGCTGATGCCAACCATCAACGCATGAGCGCCGCATGTGGCCGCCGCGTTGTGGATATGGTCTGGGAAGATTTGACGCCGGACAAAATCATCACTGAAACATCRACCCGTAATGCGGTCACKGTGGCCATGGCGACAGGKTGTTCCACCAACGCCATTGTCCATCTGATTGCCATGGCGCGCCGCGCCGGTATTCCTCTTGGGCTKGATGATYTGGATGCGATTGGCAGAACAACRCCGGTCATCGCCAATATTCGCCCATCGGGCAAAGAATATCTGATGGAAGATTTCTTCTACGCCGGTGGCCTGCGCGCCTTAATGGTGCAGCTTGGCGATAAGCTGGATTTATCCGCCATCACGGTAACCGGCAAAAGCCTGGGTGCCGGGCTGGAGGGCGCAAAGATATTCAACGATGATGTCATTCGGCCTCTGTCCAACCCCGTTTATCATGAGGGTTCGCTTGCGGTATTGCGCGGCAATCTTGCGCCAGATGGTGCGGTGATTAAACCGGCGGCCTGTGATCCTGCATTCCATGTGCATTCCGGCCCTGCCTTGGYGGCAAATTCCTACAAGGAAATGAAAACCATCATCGATGATCCRGATTATCCGATGACRCCYGATACYGTGYTGGTGCTGAGAAAYGCTGGCCCRCAAGGYGGYCCYGGCATGCCGGAATGGGGCATGATCCCCATGCCCAAAGCCCTGCTAAARCTTGGCCTTCGCGATATGGTGCGYTTGAGCGATGCGCGCATGTCTGGCACATCWTTTGGTGCYTGCGTGCTGCATGTTGCSCCTGAATCCTTTGTTGGTGGCCCRTTGGCRCTRATTGAAAATGGCGACATTATTGAGCTGGATATTCCCAACCGCTCTTTGAATGTSAAACTCAGCGAKGAGGARCTTGAGCGCCGCAAAGCYGCTTGGGTTGCGCCGGAAGCCAAATATGAGCGCGGCTACGGCTATATGTTCTCAAAGCACATTTTGCAGGCCGATAAGGGCTGTGATTTTGACTTTCTCACCACAGAATTTGGTGCCACTGCACCAGAACCAGAAATAAATTGAACGGAGCTGCCATGAACCCGCAAACCCGCGACAAACTGATGGGCGTATCCGTCGCCACGCTTTCCACGGCGCTTTACAAGCGCGGCTTGCGCAATCAGGTGATACAGGATGTACGCCCAGTAAAGCGCAAGGGCAAAAACATGGTCGGCCCGGCGTTCACTCTGCGCTATATGCCCGCGCGTGAAGACCGCAATACGCTGGCCGTGTTCCAAAACCCCGATCATCCGCAGCGCAAAGCCATTGAAGTGTGCCCGGTCGGTTCTGTTTTGGTTATGGATAGCCGCAAGGATGCCCGAGCGGCCTCATCGGGCGATATTTTGATCACCCGTTTAATGGTGCGCGGCGGTGCTGGCGTTGTGACCGATGGCGGTTTCCGCGATTCCATGGTGATTGGCGAGCTGGATATCCCAACCTATCATTCACGGCCCTCCAGCCCGACCAATCTGACGCTGCATGAGGCGATTGATCTCGATGTGCCGATTGGCTGCGGCGATGTGGCGGTTTTCCCAGGTGATGTAGTTGTTGGCGATCACAAGAGCCTTGGAAAAATATGGAAAATAGCGGTAATTGGTAATTGAGACTACGAGCACTAAAATTTAGTTACTTTATTATCATATAAAT
>NVXB01000017.1 GCA_002746425.1 Hyphomicrobiales bacterium
ATCGCAGCGGTCAGCGTGGTTTTACCATGATCAACGTGACCAATCGTGCCGATATTCGCATGCGGCTTATTGCGTAGAAATTTCTCTTTGGCCATCGGACCGGTTATCCTTGCAATTCAACCAGTGGAGTTTTCCAACTGGGAAATCTTCGTTCAAGCCACTTGGCCCGGTTCTCTTTATATATCGGTCCAAAATGCAAAATTGCAATCTGGAGCGGGTAGCGGGAATTGAACCCGCGTCTTCAGCTTGGAAGGCTGTTGCTCTACCCCTGAGCTATACCCGCCTGATTATGTCTGTTTGATGGTGGAGGGAGCTGGATTTGAACCAGCGTAGGCTTAGCCAACGGATTTACAGTCCGCCCCTTTTAACCGCTCAGGCATCCCTCCAAATCAAACAGCAGGCCGGTATTTACCAACCCGAGTAAATGTACCCGTATTAAACAAAGGGTCATTCGTGGGCGTGGTTATGACGACAGCAGCGGCGCGTGTCAACGCGTGAATCTTTGACATTTGTGCTTTTTTCGCGCGATAGCCATGACCAGCAATTGCATAACCACAAATTTCCGCTACCTCAATGGCGATAGAAGGACCCAAAAATGGCTAAATTCTCAAGAAAATCAAAGAGTTCTGACAATGATGGTCCGGTTAAGCTCTATGGCTATCACGCCGTGAAAGCAGCGTTGGAAAATACACAACGCAAATTTATTTCGCTGCATTTAACAAAAAATATGTTGGATCGCCTGATTGAAGAAGGTGTTGATTTTCCAATCGAGCCAAAAATGGAAAACCCTCGGCAAATCAACCAACTCGTTGGCGAAGATGCTGTGCATCAAGGCGCCGTGTTGGTTTGCCACCCTTTGGAGCAGCCAACGCTTGAGGAAGTACGCCATCATGACCTCATCATCATACTGGATCAGGTCACCGATCCACATAATGTCGGGGCGATTCACCGCTCTGCTTGCGCTCTGGGCGCGGGCGCGCTGATGACAACACGGCGCAACGCCCCACCAGAATCAGGCTTGCTGGCCAAAACCGCCAGCGGTGCCTTTGAGTATCTGCCCTATATACAGGTCACGAATCTGGCGCGCAGCATCGAAGAATGTCAGGCGCTCGGCTTCACCACCATTGGCCTTGATAGCGAAGGCCCCAAAGATCTGGTCGAAACACTGACCGGCTCGCATATCGACAAAGTGGCACTGATTCTTGGCGCTGAAGGGCGCGGCCTGCGCCGCCTCACCCGCGATTTATGCGATCATTTGGCGCGGCTGGATATGCCCGGCCCCATCAAAAGCCTCAACGTCTCCAACGCATCGGCATTGGCGCTCTTCGTCTGCCAGCAAGCTTTGAGCGCCGCAAAATAGGTTTTTGCTGTTGCCTTGCGGATGAATCAAACTATCAGCGTTTTGGGCTTGTTCATTGAAATATTGTTGTTTTTGCCAAGACCGTCTCTTTGGAGATGTTCAGGCAAAACGCCACAGCAAGCCCGATATCATTGCACATAGGCTGGCGCTGCCTTATGGCTGTAAGAGCGCGGCAATCACTGTTTGATGGCCCCTCCTCGCGCCAAACATTCGCAAAAGGTTTCGTATATGCTCAGCACGCCCGTTCGTCAGGCTGTCGTTTTGATGATCTTTGCAACGTCGCTGGTGCCGCTGGGCGACTCGGCGGGCAAGCTGCTCACCCTTAGCGGCAGTTCGCCCTTCTTCATCGCCTGGAGCCGGTTTGCGCTGGGCGCGCTGGTGTTGCTGCCCTTTATGGGCCTCAAGCGGGTAGAATTTCGCCTTTTGCTGGATTGGCGCGTCTGGCTGCGCGCCTGTTTTATCATGGGCGGCATCACATCGATTCTCACGGCGCTTAAAACCGTGCCAATCGCCGATGCTTTCGCCGCCTTTTTCATCGGCCCCATCCTGTCGTATTTCCTGTCAGCGATATTGCTGAAAGAGAAAATCACCCTGCCCCGCACCCTGTTGCTGCTTGTCGGCTTTATCGGCGTGTTGCTGGTGGTCAAGCCGGGCCTTGGCATGAAACCTGGCCTTGGCTACGCGCTGCTGGCGGGCTGTTCCTACAGTCTTTATCTGGTCACCAGCCGCTGGCTCAGCGATATCGCCCGCCCGCGCATGATGCTGATGTCCCAATTGATGATCGGCGGCCTTTTACTAGCCCCCCTTGGCATTACCGATATTCCGGACCTGACAGATGTTTGGACCGATTTTCTGATCTTTGGCAGCGCACTCAGCTCTGCCATTGGCAATTTGTTTTTGCTGATGGCTTATCGGCGCATCGAAGCCTCCCGCCTTGCGCCCTTGATCTATCTGCAATTGGTTGCAGGCACCATTTTTGGCTTTACCATTTTTGGTGATGTACCGGATATGATCAGCTTTGCCGGATTGGCCTTATTGATGCTGTCAGGCTTTGGCTCTTTTTGGCTCGCTGGCGTGGGCGCAAAAGCCCAATCAAAGAAGTAATTCTTGAAAAGAATTGCCCATAATGCCACCGTATTTTTACTATATTAGTGGGTTCATCACGTACGAAAACCTCAAAACATATATTTGGAATACACACATGATCAAAGTTTATGGTCTTTTATGCGGTGCTTTACTGCTGACTTTCGCAGGCGCGGCAATAGCTCAGGATTTGCGGATAGGCGACGCCGATTTTGACGGGCGCACCTTTTTACTCGATGAGCCACTTGAGGGCGTTTACTCCAATTACTGGTCCGGCATGCGCGTTAGCGGTGATGGTTCTGACCAAACCGACGTGCATATTCGCTCTGACGGCAAGCTACCGTTTGATGGAATTTTGAGCCTGAATTGCTCTGCTCCTGATGGCCATTTTTGGCTCCTCGGTGAGGAACAGGCCATGGGTCTCGTACCACGGCAGGCAATTGCCAATGCTCGAGAGTTTTTCTGCGGTTAGCTAGGCGATTTGGGCTAGCGCCTCTCGCCATCCACCATCTCGCCTATACACCCACCACCGTCATCCTCGGGCTTGACCCGGGGACCCACGGTTAAAACGGTTGGCGTATCTCGATGATCAGCCATTTAAGCAGGAAACTTCCGTTGCATGGGTCCCCGGGTCAAGCCCGAGGATGACGAAAGTAGGTGGGTACAAATTGCCTTCAGCTCAAACCCCACAACAATCAACACCATCCTGAATTGGCGGACACGGCACGCTGCCATACGAGCAATAGACACAGCAATCGCCCGCTTTTGGCTTGAGCAATATGCCACACGATGTGCATTCATAAAACCACTGACAGGCATCAGTCGGCATGGTTTCGGTTTCAGCATGACTGCAATGAGGGCAAGTTAGGGTTGAATCTGGCTCAATCATGCCATCCGCGCTCGCAGCAACGCATACAGGGTTAGCAAGATAAAAATACCCAGCGCAGGCAGCAGCACCATATCCAATGCGCCGACCAACGCAGACAGCCCAACCGCACCAAACAAAATAACCAACAAAGGCGTGAAGCAACACAGCGCCGACACGACGGTGCCAATGATTCCAACTTTCAAAAGACGATTATTTGACATTCTGGCGCACTCCATTTTTCACAGAATACCGCCAATGCCGTCAACATCAGAATCACATTTGCGCGAGCATGTCATTCCCCGGGCTTGATCCGGGGACTTTATCGCGCGCGGTTGCGGGATTAGCTAAGCGGTGCACTGCTGGCTCCAATGAACGGAGCAGAAGACCCCGGATCAAGTCCGGGGAATGAGTTTTTTGGTATTGTTGTTGCAAATTAGAGCTTCATTACTCAAGTGTCACAGCAGCCCTTACCCAAGCACTACGCATCCCGCGCAAACAGTATCTCAGCCATAACACCCAAGCGCTGCTCAACCGCTTCGCAGGCGTCCAAAATCATGTCTTCACGAAAATAGCTTGCCCGCAACAACGGCGTGACGGTGATAGATTTAATTCTGAACTCGCCGCTTATCTTTGCCAATGCCAGCCAGCGGGTGGTGTCATAATCTTCCTCATCACCGCCCGTGGGTACAATGCTGTTATCAGACTATCCCCACGCAAGACACGCTTCGAGGAATAGTAGATGACCAGGCAATTTTGCCACCAGATACGGCCAATCATCCAGTCAAGGATGGGACGCCTACAGCAACAAATGCGAGCGCATTTACTACGCGCCCTCAGAAAATTGGCTAGACAGTTAATCCAGCGCTGGAGTAGATCCCATCCACCTACCAAAATCAGGCAAGTTTGGTGCTGTTGATTGAAGCTGTTCAGTAGCAGTACGAGCGCCAATTCTCAGGCGCACCCCGGCAGAAAATAAGTGATCTGTAATGTGGTCTTTGGATCCACTTGGCGACTCTTCAGAAACACGTGTCCCTTTGTATGAAGCAAAGGCGCTTACACTATGTTTTTCGCCAATTTGACCGATATCTCTTTCAATGCCAAGTTCCCAGCCAAACAACAAAAAGTCATCTGGAGGATTGTCATCCTGATCTTGTTCACCATCAACCACACTTACGGCCGCTCTGAAAACCATATTTTCTGACAAACCATTCAATTCAGCAATCAGCCTTGCAAATTTGGCATTACCAATAACTTCTGAGTCATCTGCATCACTATCTAGCCAGCCAGCCTGAGCAGAAAGAACCCCCCAGTCCCAGATGCGACTTGCGGATACACCAGCGCTCCAGAAAATTCCATCCTGATCATTATCGCCAAAAATATCGTACCAACCACCAGCAGCGAACAACCCTACTCTATTGCGGCCAGACACCATTCCAGCCTGCAAGGCAACTGATTGACTGCCGCGATAGCTATCGTCCCATGGTGTAGTCGCCCCAACCCATCGAAACGTATCATCTTCAAGTACTTGATCTACAGCCAGTTCCAGCTGAGCAAAACCTTTGGTCAAAATTGGGGCTGCAATCGTTGCACGCCCAGATAGTATCGCAAATCGTTCATTCTCATCAGGAGACCCCGTCGACGAGCTTATTGCTGCGCCATGACGATAATTATAGCTAATTTCTGTGTCGAGAAGCACCATAAACTTAGGCGAGAAGGCGACAYCAAATCTTTGTTTCAAACTATCATCTGCGGCAAATGATCCAAAAACTGGCAAGCTGCAAGAAACGCATGTGGCAAGTAGTATAGCTCGTTTAGTTCGAAACAATTGTTTCATTATTTACCTCAAATAGATCAAATGCCAACAAGGCAGATATTCAGACACAYCGTTGGAGCCAAACAAATTCAACAGTCAAACGAAATATAAAAGCCAGTATATTGGAAGTTCTTTGCATCAATTTTGTTACCAAGAATCAAAACTGAAATACCTTGGAAAAAATTCGCACCCTACCAACATCACTAAATACTACATWTCAACGGRYCTTACCGCCCATTCCAATCGATTCTGCAACTCTACTTCTGAGTGTARRCATGAATTTAAYAAAATTAAAGGTAAATTTTACATRGTATAATTAACYATAAATATGCGCGCTCTATWCTAGCTCAAATAACAATTCCGCCATAACACCCACGCGCTGCTCAACCGCTTCGCAGGCATCCAAAACCATGTCTTCACGAAAACGCTGGCCGATGATTTGTACACCAACCGGCAGGCCATTATTGGCGTTGGCAGAAATGACGCCCGATGGTAGGCCAACGAAATTGACCGCATAGCTGTAAAACCCTGCGCCCAGCACTTCGATCATGCCTTTCATGCCATCTGCGTCTCGGTTGTGGGCATAGGTGGGTTGAGGCAAAAACGGGGTCAGGACCAGCGGATATTGCTGCATGAACAACGACCATTCACGGGCGTAATGCGTGCGCCGGGCCAGGCCGAGCAGCAGTTCATCGCCCTCAAAMGCGGTRAAATAYTCAAAATAATTGTCGAAAATCTGGTTRACCGCAKCACTGCCATATTTKCGGATAYYTTCGCCCATCATCGCCTTGGTTTCGCCCAGCAGGCAGCTATAGCCATCGCGCGCGGTTTCGCGCAGCAAGGGAACATCGATTTCGGTAATTTGGTAACCCGCATCAACCAGCGCATCGCGCGCAGTATCAAGCGCCAGTTCTACCGCCGGGTGCAAATCAAACTCAAAAGTGTTTTTGGTAAAGGCCACCTGCAAAGGCTTTTCATGGCGCGGCGTGTTGAGCGGATCAATGAGCGGCAACGGCACTTGAAACGGGTCATGTGGATCATAGCCAATCAACGCTTCCAGCCCAAGGCGCACATCTTTGACTTCGCGGGCAATGACGCCCTGCACCGACATTTGCTGCGCCAAAATTCCGCGCTCGGCACCGGCAGATGGGTTGTAGGCTGGCACACGCCCCAGTCCCGGCTTTACTGTTGTTGCGCCGGTGGCAGCGGCGGGAAAGCGCAAAGAGCCGCCAATATCATTACCGTGACCCAGCGCGCCCATGCCCGACATAACGGCAGATGATGCGCCGCCGGACGAGCCGCCGGGAGATGCCCAATCATTCCACGGGTTCATGGTGCGGCCATGCAATGGGTTGTCGGTGGTGGCGCGAAAGGAGAATTCCGGCGTGTTGGTGCGGCCGATGATAATTGCGCCCGCCTTTTTGAGATTGCACACAATTGGCGCGTCATCCGGCGCGATGATGTTCTTGAACGCCTCAACACCGTTGGGCGTGGCGCGTCCGGCCTGATCGACATTTTCCTTGATGGTGACGGGCACACCGTGCAGCGGCCCAATCGGCCCCGATTGGCGAAAAATACGGTCGTGTTGTTGCGCCGTTTTCAGCGCCTCTTCACTCAAATCATCAACGATGGCGTTGAGGTGCCCATTTTTGGCGCGCATGCGGGCGACAACATCCTCAATAACATCCGTTGCCGTGGCTGAGCCGCTGTTTATGGCTTCCACAATGTCGCAGGCGCTTTGTTGCCAATAGGGGCGAGATGTCACGCTGTCTCCAATTTGTTTCGGCTTGCAATTACTGAGGATGCACAACAATCTTGGCGCAGGCAACCGTAGAATCACAAAGGCCAAAAATATGCCAATACCCATTATAATGGATTGCGATCCGGGGATTGACGATGCGTTTTCGCTCGCCATGGCCATTGCCAGCGATGAGCTGGATATTCTTGGCATTACAACCAGCTATGGCAATGTCGGGCTGGAGCATACCACCAACAATACGCTGCGCGTGCTGGATTGGCTGGGCGATAAAACGCCGGTTTACAAAGGCATAGACCGCGCGCTTTTGGGCCCGGTGGTTGATGCGTCGGAGTATCACGGCGCAACGGGCATGGAAGCGCCGGAAATTGGGCCACCAACCAGCGTGGCGCAATCTCAAAACGCTGTGATGTTTATGATTGAAACGCTGATGGCCACGCGCCAAAAAATCACGCTGGTGGCCTCTGGCCCGCTCACCAACATCGCCATGGCTTTGCGGCTGGAGCCTAGAATTGCGCAGCATATTGAGCGCATTGTTTTCATGGGTGGTTCCACCGATTATGGCAATGATAGCCCTGCGGCCGAGTTCAATATGCTATGCGACCCCTATGCCGGGCAAATCGTGCTGGATGCGGATATTCCAAAGATTATGTTCGGGCTGAATGTGACCCATCAGGTTATTGCCACGGCGGAGGAAGTGCAGCGCCTACGCGATTTGGGCAATGATTGCGGGCGTGTCTTCGCCGATATGGCCGTGTATTTTGAGACCGTCTATAAAGAGACCTATGGCTTTGGCGGCTCTGCCCTGCATGACCCCTGCACCATTGCCTGGTTGCTAGCCCCGGAATTGTTTGAAACACGCGACATGCGGGTGGATGTGGAAACCACAGAAGGCCTGAGCTTTGGCCGCACTGTGCATGATATCTGGAATATTGCCAAAAAGCCGGTTCATACCAGCGTGGCACTAAAGGCCGATGCTGATGGCTTTTTTGAGCTGTTGCGGTCTTTGCTCATCAAGCTGCGCTAACAAAACGGCAGCGGATGGACACACCACACCCGCTGCCAATCTTGATGGCTAGATTACATAAACCCGCGCACCAATTTTGATACGTTCATACAAATCTTCCACATGGGCGTTGATCATGCGGATACACCCGCTGGAAACATTGGTGCCGATGGACCATGGCTCTGTCGTGCCATGAATGCGGAACATGGTGTCCCGGCCATCGCGGTAGAGATACAAAGCGCGCGCGCCGAGCGGATTGTTGATGCCGCCCTTTAGCCCACCAGCATATTTGGTGTAGCGTTTTGGATCACGGCGGATCATATTTGCCGTGGGTGTCCAGCGCGGCCATTTGGCTTTGCGGCCAATTTTAGCGGAACCATTAAAGGCAAGACCTGCCCGGCCCAAGCCAACGCCATAACGCCGTGCCTTGCCGCGTTTTGTTACCAGATAGAGATAGTGCTTACTCGGGTCGATCAAAATACTGCCAACCGGGTGATGTGTTCTCAAGCGCACATTTTTGGGTATGAATTTGCGTGCAACCTTGAAATTTTTGCGGCTGGCTGCAAGGCTAGAGGCAGACGTAACCGTCGTGAGTGCTAGGGCTGAAATGCCGAGCAAAAAGCTTCTTCTTGAAAGCATTGTTTTAGTCCATTTTTCTGTTTGCAATGGGCAACGCAAAGCGCTGCTGGAATCTAAAATTCATCGATTGCAATCAGGAAATGGGTGGTCTCAATTGTCGCGATTTAGGCGAGGATGGCGGCAGGTTTGACTGCAGGCCAATTGGAATATGGGCGGTGTTGTGAAACTCAATATGGTTTTCAGCTTTGGTGTAGGCGCAGTCCGAAGAGCTGCAAGGCGCAGCGCCCGCGCTGCCCATCAATGCATCATCGCCCATGCAACATCGGCGCGAAAGTGTCATCGGCTTCTGCGTTGCGGTGGGTTCGTCTGATTGGAGAGTTTCAAAGGCGGCAGCACTAAAACCTTCAAAGGTCGCTGCTTGCAGCACACCGCCAAAGTTCAGAACAAAAAGCAATAAAACAAAAATGCTGAAAAACCGTCTCATAACAAAGCGGTAACGGAGTTTGCTAGCAAAATCTAATCACCAATTTGTGAATACCGATTCCAGATATGCCTAACCTTTCCCTGCCGCATTCATCTGGTTATGCCTTTCACGAATTTCCGCAGGCCATTGTGCCTTTATGTACGACAGCACCGCAATGATCTCCTCATCCTTGAGAACAGCTTCAAACATGGGCATAGCCGATTCAAATCCTTCAAGTTTAAGGTAGGCCGCCGTACCCAACTTGGTAACTCCAAACAACACTTCATCGCTATGGTGCCAAGTATGCCCGCGTTGATCATGCGGTGGCGCGGGCATTTTACCATCCGCGTCCGGGCTTTGCCAATTTGGCTGCCCCTCTAGGTCGGCACCATGGCAAGACGCGCAGTATTCGGCATATATAACAGCGCCCTTTTTAACCATTGCAGTGTTAGCTGGCTCAAGCTTAATCTCGAATGGCCGCTCGCCAAAAAAGTACAGATTTCCACCAGCAATAAAAATAGCCACCAAGGCAGCCAACACCCCAATGACAATTGGGAATTTGAACAATTTCTGTTTCAATTTTTGGTTCCTGATCCGGCGCGATGCGCAACCGCGCCTATATTACTTCAAACCAAGTATTCATGCCTGCTGCCGCATGTTCCAGCATATGACAATGGAGCAGCCATTTGCCCGGATTATCTGCGACAAAAGCCACGCGCGTGGTTTGCTTGATGCCAACCAGAAACGTGTCGCGCCACGGCTTACCTTCATCCACATCGCTGCCCACTCGCTCTATAATGCGAAAATGATGGCCGTGGGTGTGCATGGCATGCATGAATGCCGTATCATTCAGCGTTTCCAGAATGATTGTCTCGCCGCGTTTGGCCTGAAACAACGGTTCATCGGCCAGATTAGCGACGCCATTCAGCGCCCAAACCTGCCCGGTATCGCGAAAACGGCTGCCTTCCAGCACCTCGCCCTTATAGACGATATCGCCCATTTGGCCCATCGCACCGCCCGTCATGTGAATGCGAACGGTACGGGCATTCTCAACATCTGGCTCTGGCAAATTATTGGAGGACAACACCGGAATTGCGCCAAGCTTGCTGCCCTTGTCGATGATTTTAAAACCGGCAAAGGGATAACCATCACCACCGGTCATTTCCTTAAGGGCAAAATCCTCGCCAGCCTTAGGCACCACCAGCAAATCCACCCGCTGGGCTGGCGCGAGCAGCAAGGGCGCATAGGACAGGGTGATGGGTTCTGGCAGGGCCTGCCCGTCAAAAGCCAAAATTTTGGCACCAAAATCATTGGGGTCCAGCTCCAGCACACGAGAATTGGCCGCGTTGATAAGGCGCAGGCGATAGGCCTCATTGGCGTTGAGGCTGAAATTTGGCAGGCTTTTGCCGTTAATCGTCAGCCAATTGCCCAGCCGCCCGCCATGGCTCCAATCCATCATCGATCCAAGGCTTTCGGTGTCCAGCGCGCCCTCGCGGGTTAAGCGCCAGTCATCCAGCACGAGGGTTAAATCATGTTCTGCATCAAAATTATCTTCGTTTTCCTCTACAATCAAAGCGCCATAGAGGCCGCGCGCTACCTGATTCCAGCTGCGGTGGTGGGCATGAAACCAATAGGTGCCCGCATCTGGCACGACAAAATCATACTCAAAAGTCTCGCCGGGCTGTGCTGGTTCTTGCGTGAGGCCTGATACGCCATCCATGGCATTGTCGATGCGAATGCCATGCCAGTGAATGCTGGTTGGCTCGGGCAAGTTGTTGATCAGGCGCACTTTTACTCGCTCGCCGCGTTTGACGCGAATTTCGGGGCCGGGTGTTTGGCCATTATAGGTCCATAAATCCGATGCGGGCGCATCCGCATTATAAAGCTTTTGGCTGGCGGGCATGGCCGTGAATTCAATAAAGCCGTCCGCCGCTTTGGCTACGGAGAGCTGAAACGGCAAGGGCAGTAGCGTAGCTGCGCCCATTACACTTAAAGATGAAGTTAGGAAATGACGCCGGTTGAGAAGCATTTGGCTGTTCCTGTTTTGTCAGAATAAAATCTCGTCTGCCCGCCCAAAACATGTCTGGACGGGCAACACTAAGGCACGTTTACAGGCTAGTTTTTCTCAAGCCGAAACTGACTGTGACAAGCAGAACAGGTCTGTGCCATCATTTTGAACAGATTTTTAGGTGGCATCAGCGCCAGATGATCAGCACTCATCATAGGAGAGCCACCCTTCATRCCCGCGATTGTRAACATGGGGTCATTTGCATCARCACCWGCGGCATTAAGGCCATTATCAGCGGCCAATTCCAGGCCCTCGGCTAACAGTGCCAATTGCAATGCCAAAGCTTCAAAAGACGTCCAGTTGGACCAGATTTCAGGCTTTGCAACGGACGGTTTCATGGTGCTGTTTTGCGGGAAAAGTTTTGTCAGGGAAGTGCCAGCATGGGCTTTTACCTGTCCAGCGAAGCGGCGCACCTCATCGGCATCATAGGYYGTTTTACCACGCATCATCGAGGCCARYGCCTTGACKGATTTGGCCATGACACCCATGCCCTCCATACGCTCTTTAACAATACCAGTTGCACCGCCATGGGCCCAAACGGCACCGGCTGTTGCAATACTTACACACATTATCAGCGTTATTATTCTGATTTTCATCAGGTATTTCCTTGTCTAAAATAAATTCAATTTTTGAGTTACTTTAAACAAGGGATCGCGGAGGTGGTGGGTCTGGATGCAGCAGTAAATTATTGAGAGCAGCAATCTGTCTGGYTGGGTTTWTCTGCCGYRTTTTKYYNAGTNCAGGNNAAATGACAAGCCAGCCAATGCCAGTATTTTTGAATCGCAATGCAGCGCGTTCAATGGCGCTGGCWCATCRGGYTCATCACCYAAATGCGCGTGCTGCGCCCCAACGCTGGCAAGGTYAACCGGWTCATGGRCATGCGCTTTGCTCGCCARCTCRCCAGCATGCGGATAGATACCGCCAGCAAGCAGCAAGCTAACAACGCCAGCAAGCAGCAAAATTTTGCGAAACAACATGACAAGACGCGGCAAACTCATACGCTCATTTAATTCCATTTGCTCGTTGAAGCGTACGGATATAGTTCACGATTTGCACAACATCCAGCTCACCAACACCTTCAATGGGCGGCATATTGCCAAAGGGCCAGTGATGCCCCCTCACCCCGTTTTTAACGGCAAGCTGAAACGAAATATCGGCGTGGTGATTAGGCTCGTAAATCACATGTATCAGTGGCGGCGCAAAACCATCTTTGCCGGAGGCATTGGGGCCATGGCAAGCTGCGCAATTGACGTTAAACAGCTTTTCTCCGCGTTTTGCAGCCGCGTTCAGCTCGGGCACCATAACGCTGACAATGGGTTCACCATCAGCAACTTCTTTTGGTTGATTGGTCCACCAGAACGCAGCAGCCGCAACAATAATCACACCAATGAGCATCATACGGTTTCTAGTCATGACGAAAAATCCCGGCCAGATCATCAATAATTGGGCAGTCGGGCCGATCATCGCCATGGCAATTCTTGGCCAGATTACTCAGCGTGTTGCGCAAGGAGCGCAATTCACTGATTTTGCTATCAATTTCAGAAATTTTATCCAGTGCCATCGCCTTTACATCAGCGCTGGCCCGGCCCTCATCATCATAAAGCGAGAGCAGCGAGCGGCATTCATCAATCGAAAAACCAAGGCCTCGCGCCCGTTGCAAAAAGCGCAGACGATGCACATCATTATCGGAATAATCGCGATAGCCATTTTCTGCCCGGCCGGGGCGCACCAACTCAATCTCTTCATAGTAGCGGATGGTTTTGGTTGGTAGACCAGACGCATCAGCTGCATGTCCAATATTCATGCCATCTACTCCTATAATTTCAGGCGCCTCAGGCGCAATGCGTTGGTGATAACCGAGACCGAAGACAGGCTCATCGCCGCTGCCGCAAACATTGGCGACAGCAGCGTACCGGTTAAGGGGTAAAGAATTCCTGCTGCAATCGGCACGCCTGCACTGTTATAGGCAAATGCAAAGAACAGGTTTTGCTTGATGTTCCGCAAGGTTGCAACGGCCAGCTTGCGGGCCCGCACAATGCCAACCAGATCACCGCCCAGCAGCGTTATGCCTGCGCTTTCCACCGCCACATCGGCTCCGCTGCCCATAGCAATGCCCACATCTGCGGCAGCAAGAGCTGGCGCATCGTTGATGCCATCACCCGCCATCGCCACCACATGACCTTCACTTTTCAGGTTTTCCACCAGCCGCTGCTTGTCGCGCGGCATCACACCAGCCACAATTTGATCAATGCCCAGCGGACCCGCCACAGCCTGCGCTGTTGCTTCATTATCGCCGGTGGCCATGATAATTTTTATGCCCATTTCATGCAGCTCTGCAATCGCGTTTGCGCTGCTTGGGCGTATAGGGTCCTGTACTGCCAGCATGCCCGCCAACGCGCCATCAATGGACACAAACATCACGGTTTTACCGCCCACGCGCATATCATCGGCGCGCGCGGAAAGACTGGAGATATCCACCTCCAAATTGCGCATCAGCGCGGCATTGCCCAGCGCCACTTGCCGACCAAGAATATCGCCCTTTACGCCTTTGCCGATAAGCGCCGAGAACCCGCTGATTTTAGAGATCATGGCACCGCGCTCTTCCGCGCCCTGCACAATGGCATCGGCCAGCGGGTGTTCAGACCCTTTTTCCAAAGATGCCGCCATCGACAAAAGGTCTTTTTCAATCATGTGATCAACCGGCACGACATCGCTCAGCACCGGGCGGCCCTGGGTCAATGTTCCGGTTTTATCGATAACCAGCGTATCCACCGCCGCCATGCGCTCCAGCGCTGAGGCTTCCTTGATCAATACGCCCACCTGCGCACCGCGCCCGGTAGCTGTCATAATCGACATCGGCGTTGCAAGACCAAGGGCGCAAGGACAGGCAATGATCAGCACTGACACCGCCGACACAATGGCAAAAGCCAAGGCGGGGTCCGGCCCAAAAATCAGCCACAGCACCATCGCGATCAGCGCTGCCGCGACAACCGTTGGTACAAAATAGGAGGCAACACGGTCCGCTAGGCTTTGTATCGGCGCGCGCGAGCGTTGGGCAGAGGCTACCATCGACACGATTTTGGCCAGCATAGTATCCGCGCCCACATGGCGCGCCTGCATGATGAAACCACCATTCTTATTCATGGTGCCGCCGGTCACCTTATCGCCCACCTGCTTTTCAACAGGCACGGGCTCTCCTGTAACCATGCTTTCATCAACGCTCGATGAGCCTTCAATAATCTCACCATCCACCGGAATGCTTTCGCCGGGGCGCACACGCAATTGATCACCCGCCAGAATGTTTTCCAGCGGCGCATCATATTCAGTTCCGTCTTCATTGATCCGCCGCGCGGTTTTGGGGGCTAAATCCAGCAAGGCGCGTATCGCGTCACCGGTTTTCTCACGCGCCCGCAATTCCAACACCTGCCCGACAAATACCAGCGCGATGATCACCACCGATGCTTCAAAATACACCGGCACATGACCGTTCATCAGCATTTTGTCGGGGAACAGGTCGGGAAACAACATGGCAAACACGCTGTAGCCATAGGCCGCGCCAACGCCGAGCATAATCAGCGTCCACATGTTGAGGTTCCAGGTTTTAATCGAGGTCCAACCGCGATGGAACAGCGGCATGCCTGCCCAAAGCACCACCGGCGTTGCCAGTGCAAACTCTGTCCACAGCGCCGTTGTCTCACCAATCCACTCACGAATGGGCAGGCCAAGCATCGGCCCCATGGTCAAGATTAACAGCGGAACAGCAGCAGCAATGCTTACCCAAAGGCGGCGGGTGAAATCAATCAGCTCATGGTTTGGGCCATCAGACACACCATCCATCGGTTCCAGCGCCATGCCGCAAACGGGGCAAGTGCCCGGCCCTTCCTGCACCACTTCTGGGTCCATCGGGCAGGTATACATGGCATTTTTAGGTGCCGATTTCTGCTTTTTCTTGTTGTTGCCGGAAAGATAGAAAAACGGATCGGCAACAAAGCGCGTATGGCATTTGGGATTACAAAAATGATAGTCGGTTCCGTGATGCTCACATTGCGGCTTGCCCGCATCCAGCCGCACCGTCATCCCGCAAACCGGGTCTATGGCAGTAGCATCAGGGGCGTCTTGGGAGGTGTCGATGTGCGTATTCATGGAATGTACCGAGTCGTATTGATGTGCTTGTTATCAACCAGATAGACCTTCCAGTAACTGGAAGGTCAAGAGACCTAACAACAAACGGCAAATTTTATCCCAAAACTAATCATTGACAGGGTGCTGCCGGCCACTATGTTCCGCGCAGGTTTGGGCACCTGCCGCTCGCGAGCGTAATGCTTTGGTGAAGTCCCGTTAGACTGCATATTCCGCCCCTTTTTAGTTCTGCGGACCATGGCAATGCGAGCACCAGCCTCTTTTTTCCGCACACTGACAGAGGCCTATCATGACAGATGAAACAACCACGCCGGTTCCAACACTTGACGAGTTGAAAGCCCAGGCAAAACAATTGCGCGCGCGTTATGCCGTGCAAAACAAGCCGATATCTCACAGCAAAGCGCTGGAAATTATCGCCCATCAAAGGGGCCATAAAGACTGGAACACCCTGCACGCCCTGGCGCGCGGCTCCAACCATGTCGCCCCCTTGCGCACCGGGCAGCATGTATCTGGCACCTATCTAAGCCAGCCCTTTGAGGCCATCATACTGCAAGTCAGCCCGCAAGAAGATGGCGAGCATTTTGATCTGGTTCTGGATTTCGACGAGCCGGTCGACGTGGTGACCTTTGAAAGCTTCTCCGCATTCCGCCGCCAAATCCGCTGCACCATAGATCGCAGCGGAAAAACTGAGGCGCACACATCCGATGGCACCCCGCATATGCAGCTAAAGCGTTGAATCATATTGCGAGGCAAGGCACGTAAAATACTGATTTTTAACAGGGTATTTTTGTCAGTCTTATGACAACTTACTTCGCCTCAATAATGCGTCGCCCGGTCATGAAGGCTTTGGGGTCGTTGATGGCATCGACGGCAACCAGCTCGCGGCCCTTATAGTACCAGAAGGAGCGTGAGCCGGGGCGTTTGCCGAAATGTTCTACGACACTGGTGTAGCCGGTGTTGAGGCCAGCGATTTGTAGTTTGATGTCGTATTGGTCCGACCAGAACCATGGCTTTGCAATGTAAACTTTGTCATCGTCCTGCGTGTCTTTGGCTAGCATGTTGGCGGCAACACATTCGGCTTGCTCAATGGCATTTGGCACGCTTTCCAAGCGGATACGTTCGCCATTATGTGGAAAGGATGCGCAATCGCCCGCAGACCAGATGTTGGGATCGGAAGTGCGGCCATGCGCGTCGGTCTTGATGCCATTATCCAGCTCCAGCCCGGCTTCGCGGGCCAAAGCATCGGTGGGGTCAATGCCAACGGCGACCAACACAAGATCGCTCTCCAGAACGGTGCCATCGCTTAGCTCCACCGCACTCACATGCCCCTCGCCGATAAGTTTGTTGACGCCGACACCCTCGCGGATATCAACACCTTTGGTGCTGTGCAGTTCGCGGAAAAAGTCAGAGGTTTGTTTGGCGGCGACACGTTGCAGAATACGATCGGCCATTTCGACAAGAGTTACTTTTAGCCCGCGCGCGATGGCGGTTGCCGCCACTTCCAGGCCGATATAGCCGCCGCCGATAATCACCAAATGCCGGCCTGGCTGGCATTGCTCGCCCAAAACATCTGCATCACGCAGGCCGCGCACGCCATAGACGCCTGCCAGATCACCGCCCATGCGCGCTGGAAGCTTGCGCAAATGGCTGCCTGTGGCCAGGGCCAATTGATCGTAAGGCACTGTTACACCGTCTATTTCCAGGGTTTTACCAGCTGGATTAACCCCGGATACTGTTACGCCAGTGCGCACTTCGATGTTGTTATCGTCATAGAATTTTTGGGAGCGCAGAAACAGCCGGTCGCGGTCCATGTCGCCTTGAAGATATTTCTTGGATAAAGGGGGGCGCTGATAGGGCAGCACGTTTTCTTCGCCAATCAGCGTAATTTGGCCAGCAAAACCTAGATCGCGCAACTTGGCGACCAGTGAACTTCCCGCCTGTCCGGCGCCCACGACAACAAAATGTTGCATCCTGTCCCTTTCATATGTGCCCCTTGCGCCAACCACATAAGCAGTTGGCGCAAGGACCTATTAAGGGAATTTGTTATAAGGCGGTTTGCAGATTGTACAGGATTATTCAGTGCCGCACGCCAAGCTCACGACATGCAATGCCCATTTTCCGGGATTTTCAAACCTGTAGGTGCATTTTGTATTCTAATGCGCGTGCGCATCTCCGCCGGTGGCCATAATGTAATGATGCGCCTGATGATGGTCTTGGCTTGCCATGAGGCCATAGAAACCCAACGCCTTGATCCGCGTAATAGTTGCAGGATCATCACTGGTAGCAATCAGGACAACACTATCATTCTGCACAATTGCCTCAATGTCCCAGCCATCTTCCTTGCGAAGTTCTGCTGCGTGGGCTGGCACCATGCGTTTTGCTGTGGCCAGAATTTCTGCGTCCCCTGTAACGGTTGCACGCACGCCATTGTCGAGCATTTCATGGGATACCGTGGCATTGCGCACAAGAATGTCCATATCGATCAAATGATCCCGCAGGCCAGTAATATTCACCTTGGACCAA
The DNA here is from genome assembly GCA_002746425.1 of Hyphomicrobiales bacterium. GTDB lineage: Bacteria > Pseudomonadota > Alphaproteobacteria > Rhizobiales. Next base: position 17,660 of record NVXB01000017.1, read on the forward strand.
TCGGTGTTTGGATCAGCTTCCAGAACACGCACGACTTCGGAAAGGGCTGCAAAAGCGCCTTGTCCAGGCTCGGTAAGCGGCGATACTGGGGCATTGGCGGTGTCTGTCATCTGCATATGATCAGAATGGCTTGCGCTGTCGTGCTCCTTCATTTCAGCGGATGAAAATCCAGATGTGCCAATGGTTACAATGATGGCTGAGAGGCCAACAAAAAGAGCTTTCATGAAATTGTACCTTATTCTTGTTTCGCCATCAGCTTAGACACATTTTTCTGCTTCCTACATGATAGCTATCATGTTGCGGGGCGAGTTGTGTTTTTAGGTCGATACGAAACAAAAATATCTAAATGAAAAGCTACAATTCTTTGGACAAGAACGAATGCACCGCTTTTGAAAGCTCTTCTGTCAGAGCAAAGGCGAGCTTTTTGCCATGGGGCTTATCAGCTTCGCGGAAAATCGCGGAAATCGCGTTCACATGTTGCTCAATGAGCGAGAATGGCACGCGCGACAAAGCACCTTCATTCTCAGTTATTAGGCACAGACTACTGGCGACAGTTGCCGCATAAGGCAAACCATAGGTTCCCGCCTGGCCCTTAATATCGTGAGAGATACGAAACAGCGTATCAATGCTATCGGCTGTGACAGGCTCGTCACTGCTGTGCTTCGTTTCAAATTCAACCCACGCCTTTTTCAGGCGGTTGATATCATCTTCCATCCACAGGGAAAATTGTGGCGCCAGCTTCTGCATTTCCCGCTCAGCGGCAGCAACAGGATCAATAATGGGTTGACCCGGGCGTGCTCGCAAGGGGCGCACCTTATTCTTTAAATTATTAGGCGGCGTGATGAGTTGGTATTGGGAAACACCCTTCCCTATCAACTCAGTTTTGGTATCTTGCTTAGCCATTCAAGTCCCCCCCTTTCAAGCGCATTAAATGCTGATAGCATGGTCATTGTTATCAGCCGCGATTAGGTCTTCTTCGACCAAAGCTCTGCGCTCTTCGCCTTTGTAAGCTGGACTATCAAAGCGGCGGCGGTCCGGACCAAAAAATGTTTTGGTACGCACAAAGGGCCGCGGCGAAACAACCGACATGACAATACGTTGATACAGTGCTTTTGCGGAAAGCGGTTTACAGATGAATTCTGTTACGCCCGCATCACGCGCTTCCATTACTTTTTTCTTGTCCGAATGTCCGGTGATCATGATGATCGGAACATACGGGTTTGTGCTGCTATCGACGTTGCGAAGCATTCTTGTTAGTTCAAGTCCGTTAAAGATAGGCATAGCCCAGTCAACAACCACAAAATCAGGGACATTTGACTGGAACATTTCCAGACCAGAGGCACCGTCTTCAGCCTCTATTACTTCGCGTATGCCGTAGCCATGTAGAAGCATACGGACAATGCGCCTCATATGTGAATTGTCATCCACAACCAAACAACGTAGCGAAGATAGATCTACAGCATTCATTTAATCTCAAAGCATTTATTTATACAAATAGAATTATTGATATAAATACCCTGTAAATTCTTAAAATATCGTTGCACTAAATACAACTTATAATACTGTTATCGATGCATATCCGACATTGGCACAATCTAGGATACATGTTGGGGGCAAATTTGTGCACTGCTTAAAATAAACACCAAAATTATTTCTTACCCGGCGTCATATTTTTGCAGACATCACCATCCTTAGTCGATACATCACATACGCTTTAGTCACAGATATCGCCGCTTGCGCCTTACAAATCGCGGTTACGTGGTTGAACTACGGCAAATTCTTTCGTTTTCTTTCGTTTGACACAAAGTCTAGGCGCACATTATAGTTAAACGAAAGAAAGCGAAATACAGATGTAAATCTGCATTTCCGACGATAACAGGTGCCCTGACAATGCCTTTGACGGCAAATACATCCCCCTCCACCGCACATGCTGCCAAAGCTGACGTTTCAGAACTTGGCGTTTCAGAACCCAATATCGTTGAGCCAGGCTATGATGTCTTTGTTATTGGCGGCGGAATCAACGGTGTCGGCATTGCTCGCGATGCCGCTGGCCGAGGCTATAGCGTTGCCCTTGCAGAAATGAATGATCTTGCATCGGGCACCTCCTCTGGTTCGACAAAACTCATTCATGGCGGGCTGCGCTATCTGGAGCATTTTGAGTTTCGACTGGTGCGCGAAGCACTGATGGAACGCGAAACCCTGTGGGCCATGGCCCCGCACATCATCTGGCCAATGCGCTTTGTACTGCCACACCATGCAGATACACGGCCCGCCTGGCTGCTGCGTATTGGTTTGTTTTTATACGATCACATTGGCGGGCGCTCAAAGCTACCAGGCACCAGCACGGTAAACCTCACCAGCGACCCGGCCGGAAAACCTCTAAAATCCCACTTCAAGAAAGCATTTGAATATTCAGATTGCTGGGTCAATGACGCCCGTCTTGTGGTGCTCAACGCCCGCGATGCCGCCGACCGCGGTGCCAATATCATGACCCGCACAAAGGTTCAGTCATTGCAGCGCATAAGTGATCATTGGGAAATCGGGCTTGAAGATCAATCAAGTGGGCGCAGTTGGAGCGTTACGGCGCGCTGCGTGATCAATGCGGCAGGTCCGTGGGTCGATAAAATTCTTACCGGCGCTCTTGGGCGTAATGATGTGCACAATGTGCGCCTTGTGCAGGGCAGTCACATTGTTATTCACCGCAAGTTTGAAGACCCGCGCGCCTATTTCTTCCAGAACAATGATGGTCGCATCTTTTTTGCTATTCCCTATGAGCAGGATTTTACGCTGATCGGAACCACCGATCGCGATTATGATGGCAATCCGGAAAACATTGCCATCACCCCCCAGGAAACCGAGTATTTGCTGGACGCTGCAACTGAGTATTTTGAAGAACCTGTCAGCGCGCAAGACATTGTATGGTCCTATTCGGGTGTCCGCCCGCTTTACGATGATGGCGCATCAAAAGCACAAGAAGCCACCCGCGATTACGTTCTCAAGGTTGATGGCGCGACAAATGAACCAAAGCTCATCAACATTTTTGGTGGAAAAATAACGACTTACCGGCGTCTTGCTGAATCAATGCTTGAAAAGATTGGCGATGCCATTGGCACCAAAGGCGCGCCCTGGACCAAAACGGCGCATTTGCCGGGCGGTGATTTTGAGGCCGAGGATTTCGACAAGCTTGTTGCCAAACTGATGCAGGATTGTCCTGTTATCACTCAGCGCCATGCCTGGCGGCTGGTGCGCCTATATGGCACCCGGGCCTGGCAGGCCATTGGCCACGCCAAGACAATGCTGGATTTGGGCCTATTTTTTGGCACAGATCTTTGCGCCGCAGAAGTTCGCTATTTGCAGGACCAGGAATGGGCACACACCGCAGAAGACATTCTGTGGCGCCGTACCAAACGCGGCTTATTGGCAAGCGCCCGCGACACAGAAAAGCTGCAAGCTTTTTTGAACACACAACATGCCAACAGCGCAAAGTAGCTTTCAGCTCGCCACTTTGCCCAGCATTTTGAGTGCGTACGAATAACCATAGCATCGCCTCATCAAATGAAGGTTCTTCATAGCCGCCCCAAAAAAACGCTTTAATTTTGAAAAATCAGCACTTTTCCTGATTTAAAGAAGGACATTCATGCCATATATGTGTACCAGACTCTTATTGCCCCATCTTGCTTGACCAACGGGTATTGGGCGTTCAACACGAGGCGAGCGGGCTCATGAATATAGAAACCATACCGACAGCAGTAGATCAGACACTAACCGGGCGCGCCTGGATGAAGGTTCTTGCACCCTACCAAGTGGCCAGTAATTTGCGCGGCGCGATTGAAATTGCCATCACATTGGTGCCTTTCATGTCGCTTTGGGCACTTACCGCCGTTTTGGTTACCCACGGCTACACATTCGGTTATTTGCTGACAATTCCAACAGGATTGTTTCTGTTGCGGCTGTTTATGGTTCAGCATGATTGTGGTCACAGCTCATTCTTCAGCTCATCTCTTGCCAATAACTGGACTGGTCGCATCATTGGTGTGCTGACCTTGACCCCGTTTGATTTTTGGAAACACAACCATGCTTTGCACCATGCAGGTTCTGGCAATCTAGATCATCGCGGCGTTGGTGACGTTAGCACTTTGACCCTTCGCGAATATCGCGAGAAATCAAAGGGCGGCCGCTTTGCCTATCGCCTTTATCGCAATCCATTTGTCATGTTTGGCATCGGACCTGCTTATTTGTTCTTGCTAAAACATCGCCTGCCAATTGGCCGGATGCGCCGTGGTCTGAAACCTTGGGTTAGCACCATGGGCACAAACCTTGCTGCCGTCGTCATTGCTGCACCATTGATCTGGCTGGTTGGATGGCAAGCATTCTTCTTGATCCAGCTTCCCGTCACCCTTGTTGCAGCATCTGTTGGTGTTTGGCTGTTTTATGTTCAGCACCAATATGAAGACACCAGCTGGGAACACACAAACAGCTGGAACCGCCAAGAAGCTGCGTTGCATGGCAGCTCCCATTATGATCTGCCTGGTGTATTGCGCTGGTTTACGGCCAATATTGGCATTCACCACATCCACCACCTGTGCAGCCGCATTCCTTATTACAGCCTGACCAAAATCCTGCGTGATTTCCCGGAACTGCGCGACATCTCCCGCTTGACGCTGGTGGAAAGCCTGCGTTGTCCAAAGCTCACCCTTTGGGATGAAGCACAAGGCCGTTTGATTTCATTCCGTGAAGCACGGGCATTGGCGGCTTAATTTGCTACGCAACAGGCATACTAATATAGCAATTATGCCTTCGAAATACCGCTAAGTAGCCCGCAAAACGGGCTACTTTTTGCTGCGCCCCTTTGAGGTTGCAAATTGTCATCCAACATTCGCAAAAATATTGTTTAACACCGTATAATTGCTGTGATTGTTGCTTGCCGGAAATAACTTACCCGTCTAACCTCACAGCAAGCTCTGGCCATGAAACGGGTCAGGCCACCCCTGCCGTTAAAGGCAGGAACAACTTGTTGGCCACGATTGCTGGCCGGATTGATCGGGAGACACAACACATGAAAATGAAACAGCTCTTATTGGGCACAATAACAGGCGTCGCGCTTAGCTTTGGCCTTGCTGGCTTTGCAAATGCAGCTGATTGCCCACATGGCACACTGGACGATCGCTATTGCGATGTTGATGGCGATTTGCTGGCAGATACACCAACAGATGCATCACAGCTGGTTGATCCAGACACACTGATTTTTGCCTACACTCCGGTGGAAGATCCCGCTGTTTACAAAACAGCCTGGGCCGATTTCCTCACCCATCTGGAAGCTGTAACTGGCAAGAAAACTCTGTTCTTCCCTGTACAGWMYAACGCKGCTCARATTGARGCCATGCGCTCMGGYCGTTTGCACATTGCTGGCTTTAACACAGGCTCCAACCCGCTTGCTGTTAACTGTGCTGGTTTCAACCCWTTCACCATCATGGCGTCAAAAGACGGTCATTTTGGCTATGAAATGGAAATCATCACCTATCCAGGCAGTGGYATCGAAAAAGTTGAAGACATCAAAGGCAAACAGCTTGCTTTCACATCTCCAACATCCAACTCCGGCTTCAAAGCRCCATCAGCRATTTTGAAAGCTGATTTCGACATGATCCCTGAGCGCGATTTTGAAGCAACTTATTCCGGCAAGCATGACAACTCCATTCTTGGTGTTGCCAACAAGGATTATGCTGCTGCATCCATTGCCAACTCKGTTCTGCAACGCATGATCAGCCGCGAAGTTGTTAAAGCTGAGCAGATCATTTCGATCTACAAATCCCAGACTTTCCCAACAACAGGTTTTGGTACKTCCCACAATCTGGTGCCTGAGTTGAAAGCCAACATCCGCAAAGCRTTCTTCACCTTCGAGTGGGAAGGTTCCAGCTTGCAGGAAGAGTTTGAAAAATCCAACGAAGGCCAATTCCTTGAAATGACTTACAAGGAATATTGGGATGTGATCCGCAAGATCGACACCGCAAACGGCATCGAATACACCTGCAACTAAGCAGCTCGTTCGACCTATAGACCCCGCTTTAGCGAGCGGGGTCACCTTTTCGTATATCCCTGCATCTTCTAGACGCATAATTTAGACCTAACTGGCTGCATTCCATGCTYGAAATCCAAAACCTTACAAAAACCTACGCCACCGGCGATCAGGCCCTAAAATCCGTCAAYCTTACCGTTCCAAAAGGGCAGGTATTGGCGTTGATTGGCCCATCGGGCGCTGGTAAATCCACGCTGATCCGCTGCATCAACMGGCTGGTGGAACCCACYTCTGGTGTCGTGCTACTCAACGGCGAAAACATCACCAAGCTTGGGTCTGGGGGCCTGCGCAAAGCGCGGCGCACCATGGGCATGATCTTTCAGGAATACGCCCTGGTAGAACGCCTGACCGTGATGGAAAATGTGCTATCTGGCCGTCTTGGCTATGTTGGTTTCTGGCGCAGCTTTTTACGCAAATTTCCACAATCCGATATTGATGAAGCCTTTCGCCTGCTCGACCGTGTCGGCCTGCTGGATATGGCAGATAAGCGCGCTGATGAGCTGTCCGGTGGCCAGCGCCAGCGCGTTGGCATTGCCCGCGCCCTCATTCAAAACCCAAGCCTGCTGCTGGTCGATGAACCCACCGCCTCGCTTGATCCCAAAACATCGCGTCAGATCATGCGCTTGATTTGCGAGTTATGCGCCGAGCGCCAATTGGCTGCGATCATCAACATTCATGATGTCGCGCTGGCGCAATTATTCGTGCAGCGCATTGTTGGCCTGAAACTGGGCGCTTTGCAGTTTGATGGCACGCCCGCAGAGCTGACAGAAGATGTGCTGACCCTCATCTATGGCAAGGAAGACTGGAAAGCCACCATCGCCAAATCTGAAGATGAAGACGGTGACAGCGAAACTGATGGAGCTGATCAGTGAGCGGTATCACTCTGGATTCGCAGCTGGGAAAAGCCTGGCGCAAACCACATTTCATCAAAAATAAGACGCTTCGCTGGGGCTTGCTGGGCGTCACCATCATCTATCTGTTTCTTGCGTTCAACTCGATTGAGGTCAATTGGTCCCGCGTCAGCGAAGGGCTTGTGCGTGGCTGGGCCTTTATCAAAGCTTTTGCCAACCCGGATTTCACCTCGCGCAGCACTGATATCATCGAAGGCATGACCGAGAGTGTCATCATGGCCATCACGTCGACCGTGGTTGGCATCCTGATTTCGATACCTATTGGCTTGGGCGCTGCAAAAAACATTGCGCCGATGCCGATCTATCTGGTTTGCCGGGGCATTGTGGCGCTGTCGCGCGCGCTCAACGAGATTATCGTCGCCATTTTAATGGTTGCGATTTTCGGGTTCGGCCCGCTTGCAGGTTTCATCACCCTCAGCTTTGCCACCATCGGTTTTTTTGCAAAATTGCTGGCCGAAGACATTGAGGATATGAACCGCAGTCAGGCTGAAGCGGTTAAAGCCACCGGCGCGTCCTGGTCGCAATGGATCAATTACGGCGTCCAACCGCAAATCATGCCGCGTTTGGTCGGTCTTTCCATGTACCGGCTCGATATCAACTTTCGCGAGTCGGCCGTGCTTGGCCTAGTCGGTGCGGGTGGCATTGGTGCCACGCTCAACACCGCGTTCGACCGCTATGAGTTTGATACCGCCGCCGCCATTTTGCTCATCATCATCGCCGTGGTGATGGTACTTGAATATCTGTCCGGAATAATCCGCGCGAGGATGCAGTAATGCCCATTTTAACAAACAACGACGGCGTTAAAGTCTGGCAAGTCCGCGATCGTAATCAAACCCTGAAACGCTGGTTTGTCTATCTGATAGGCGTCGCCATTTTCATGTGGTGCTGGAAGCGTATTTCTGATGCGACAACTTGGTTCTTTGTTTGGGATGCCCCGCGCATTGCAGGCGACATCGGCTCTCGCGCCATGCCACCGCGCTGGTCTTATATGGACAAGCTTTGGGAGCCTATTTGGGACACTTTTAACATCGCTACGCTGGGCACTGTTATGGCCCTGTTTATGGCGGTCCCAATTGCCTTTCTTGCCGCGCGTAACACAACGCCAAGCACCCTGTTTGTGCGCCCGATTGCCCTGCTGATCATTGTATCCACGCGGTCCATCAACTCGCTCATTTGGGCGTTGTTACTGGTGGCTGTCATTGGGCCCGGCGTTTTTGCCGGTTTGGTTGCCATTGCCATTCGCTCCATCGGGTTTTGTGCAAAGCTGCTCTATGAAGCCATTGAGGAAATCGACACCAGACAGGTCGAGGCCATCACCGCCACCGGGGCCAGTCGATGGCAAGTCATGGTGTATGGCATCGTGCCGCAAATCATGCCCGCTTTTGCCGGCATCGCGGTGTTTCGCTGGGACATCAATATTCGCGAATCCACCGTATTGGGCCTTGTCGGCGCGGGCGGTATTGGCCTTCAATTGCAGTCATCGCTCAACACCCTGGCATGGCCTCAGGTCTCGTTGATCCTGTTTATCATTTTGATCGCTGTGATCATCGGTGAGTGGATATCTGCCAAGGTGCGCGGTGCCATCATTTAGGCCCGCTTTGACTTAGATTAGGCTCAGGTCTAATTCACATTTTCGTGTATATTTTGCGCGCCCTGCTCAGCGGGCGCGCAATACAATTGGTACAACGTATCCAATATCGCACGCACTTCGCCGCCCTTCAAACTATAGTAAATCGTCTGCGCATCGCGGCGCGGTTCAATCAACCCAGCTTCACGTAACTTCTTGAGATGATGCGATAAAGCCGGTTGCGACAGGCCAACCTGCTGTGCCAGCCGCACCACACTCCATTCTCGTTCCAAAAGGTTACACAGCACCTTCAACCGAACCGGCTGCGACAGCATTTCCATCAATCGGGCGGCATCTGCAAATTTTGGTTCYAACTCAACCAAATTCATTTTTTACATTCTCACTATTGAATATTTACGATCTTTTATATAAATGAGGYCTGWCGGAAAAACAACCGCCAGAAATTTYSAAATCAACYCTCATGAGGTAACCCCATGTTCAARACCGCAAATGTCGGCTCSCTGGATCGCATGCTTCGCATTATCATTGGCGCAATCCTGATTGCCCTTCCTTACGTYTATACCAGCACCATTTGGGAAAGCGCYGCTGCACGWTGGCTCGTTCCAATCGTTGGYGCCGTACTGGTTCTTACCGCTGTATTCCGCTTTTGCCCTGCCTACCGCATCCTCGGTATAAAAACCTGTAAGGTRGACTAAGTTGGAAACTGCCTTCACACCAGTTACCTCACTAATCGGAGGCGRGCTTATTGGTCTCGCCTCTGTTTTTTTGATGGCCGCAACCGGGCGTATTGCCGGTATCACCGGCGTTGTTGCCAGAGCCYTRCCRCCYAAAATTGACCGCATCAGCGTACCAACCAGCCTTGCCTTCATCGTCGGCTTGCTAGCGGCGGCTCCCTTATTGCTGACTGTCGATTACCAGATACCCGACAGCTTTATCAGCGCCAGCACACCGCTACTGATTGTTGCAGGCCTGTTGGTTGGCTTTGGCTCTGTACGCGGCAATGGCTGCACCAGCGGCCACGGCGTATGCGGCATTTCGCGGCTTTCTATACGCAGCATCATCGCCACCATTACCTTTATGACGACCGGTGCCATTGCCGTTTTCGTCATGCGTCATGTGTTTGGAGCGTAGGATCATGAAACTCCTTTCGACCTTCGCAAGCGGATTGGTTTTTGGCCTTGGCCTGATTATTTCCGGCATGGCAAACCCAGCCAAAGTACAGAATTTTCTGGATATTTTTGGCACCTGGGACCCAAGCCTCGCCTTGGTTATGGGCGGCGCTATTGCCGTTGGCATGCCCGGCCTTTGGCTTGTCGGCAAACGCGCAAAACCCTTTTTCCACGATGTGTTTCACCTGCCAACACGCTCCGACATCGACAAGCCGTTGATTATTGGCTCAGCCCTGTTTGGCATTGGCTGGGGCATTGGTGGCTTTTGCCCCGGACCAGCCCTCACCGCCAGCCCACTGGCAGACCCAAAAACACTAACCTTTGTTGCCGCCATGCTTATCGGTATGATTGCCGCCAAATATTTTGCGATGATTGCAGCACGAAAAGAAGTGCCAGCGGAGTAATGCGGCACCGACTTGTTTAAATGATTGAGAATTGTTTCAAAGGAGACAGCCATGAGTAACTATTCCGCCAACATGAGTGTTGAGCCAGAAGTTAAGGCCTTTTTCGACAGCGTCACAAACACCATCAGCTATGTGGTTAAGGACCCGCAAAGCAATGCATGCGCGATCATCGATTCAGTGATGGATATCGATTATTTTGCCGGCCGCATTTCTTACACGCATGCTGATCAAATCATTGCCTATGTCGAAGCCAACAAGCTCGATCTGCAGTGGATTATTGAGACTCATGTACATGCCGATCATTTGTCAGCTGCGCCCTATATTCAGCAAAAACTTGGCGGCAAAATTGGCGTTGGTGCCAAAATTCTCGAGGTTCAGGAAACCTTTGGCAAGTTCTTCAATGAAGGCACAGAATTCCAGCGCGATGGTTCGCAATTTGATGCCCTGTTTGAAGATGATGACACTTACAAAATTGGCGACATGGAAGTGGTTACCATGCACACACCGGGTCATACGCCCGCATGCATGACCCATATTGTCGGCAATGTGGCTTTTGTTGGCGACACGCTTTTCATGCCCGATGGCGGATCAGCGCGCGCTGATTTCCCCGGCGGCGATTCTGGCCAGCTCTATGATTCCATTCAAAGAGTGCTGACCCTGCCAGACGATATGCGCTTGTATATGTGCCACGATTACGGCCCCAATGGCCGCGATATTTTGTGGGAAACCAGCGTTGCCGAAGAAAGGCAGCACAACATTCATGTGGGCGGCGGCACCAGCCGTGAAGACTTTATCCGCATGCGCGATGCGCGCGACGCAACGTTGGCCGTGCCGGATTTGATTATCCCTTCATTGCAGGTCAACATGCGCGCGGGCGAAGTGCCAACAGATGCCGATGGCAACCCCGCGCTTAAAGTGCCGCTCAACAAGCTTTAAGCGGCCAACAAACATTTGCGAAATTGGGTCTGGGCTTAGTTAAAGTTCAGGCCCTGACCATCTCCCTCAAGAATAGTGCAGGCCTTTGTGACCACTTCTTCGCGCAAATTCAGCTTTCAGCTTAAACAATACATCCCCGTATTTGATTGGGGCAGAACCTACACCAAACACACGCTGACCAATGATTTGGTCGCCGCGGTTATCGTCACCATCATGTTGATACCGCAGTCTTTGGCCTATGCGCTGCTGGCTGGCCTGCCCCCGCAAATGGGCATTTACGCGTCGATCCTGCCGATCATTCTATACGCCATTTTCGGCACCAGCCGCGCGCTGGCCGTTGGCCCAGTTGCCATCGTCTCACTGATGACGGCGGCAGCTGTTGGCAACATCGCAGAGCCCGGCTCGCCGGATTACATACTGGCTGCCCTGACGCTAGCGTTTTTATCCGGCGTGTTTCTGACGTTGCTTGGCCTGTTCCGCCTTGGCTTTTTGGCCAACTTCCTCTCCCACCCGGTTATTGCCGGTTTCATCACAGCAACCGGCATGATCATCGCCGCGAGCCAATTGAAGAACATTTTGGGCATTGATGCCTCCGGCCACAACCTGCTGGAACTGCTGACGTCTTTGGTCAGCCATCTAGGCGACACCAACTTCATCACACTGATCATCGGCGTAACATCCGTGGCGTTTCTGTTCTGGGTGCGCAAAGGGTTGCAGCCTTTGCTGCAAAAGTTTGGATTGAAAAAACGCAGCGCGGGCATCATCGCCAAAACCGGCCCCATTTTTGCTGTAGCTGTAACAACCCTTCTGGCGTGGGGTTTTGACCTTGAAAGCCACGGCGTATCGCTGGTTGGTGAAGTGCCGCGAGGTTTGCCGCCGCTGACCATGCCCTCGTTTTCTCTGGATATGTGGAACAGCCTGATTGGCTCTGCCGTTTTATTGTCGGTCATCGGCTTTGTCGAATCCGTATCCGTTGCGCAAACACTGGCCGCCAAAAAGCGCCAGCGCATCAACCCGGATCAAGAGCTGATAGGCCTGGGCGCTGCCAATATCGGCGCTGCCTTCACCGGTGGCTATCCGGTTACCGGCGGTTTTGCCCGATCAGTTGTGAACTTCGATGCTGGCGCAGATACGCCCGCAGCGGGCGCTTACACTGCTGTTGGCCTTGCCATCGCCTCGCTCACCATCACACCGCTCATCGCTTATCTGCCCACGGCGACACTGGCGGCCACCATCATCGTTGCCGTGTTGTCACTGGTGGATTTCTCGATTCTCAAAAAGAGCTGGAATTATTCCCGCGCCGATTTTATCGCTGTTACGGCCACAATGCTCATCACGCTGGGCGCAGGTGTTGAATATGGCGTTTTAAGTGGTGTTGTGCTGTCGATTTTGATCCATCTCTACAAGACTTCCAAGCCTCATACCGCCATTGTTGGGCAGGTGCCGGGCACCGAGCATTACCGCAATGTGCTGCGCCACAACGTGATCACGCACAAGGAAATCGTCACCATTCGGATTGATGAAAGCCTGTATTTTGCCAATGCGCGTTTTCTGGAAGATCGGATTTATGATCTGGTTGCCGACCACCCAGAGCTGAAACATGTCGTGCTGATGTGTTCCGCCGTCAATGAAATTGATTTCAGCGCTTTTGAATCGCTGGAAGCCATTGCCGAGCGTCTAAAAGATTTGGATGTAACCTTTAACCTCAGCGAAGTTAAAGGACCGGTTATGGATCGGCTCAACCAGACCGGCTTTGCTGAGCACCTCAATGGCACGATATTCCTCAGCCAGCACCAAGCTATCACCAGCCTGAAAACAACTTTTAAACCTGATGCTTAGCGCCCTAAATTGAATCAGTACTGAAACTGCTCATTCAAGATACGCTCATCCCAGGAGTGATCCTTATCAAACATGATCACGCTTCGGCTGTGCGGGTCTTCCCAGGCCACAACTTTGCGCACGGATTTGCGTTCCGTGTGATCTGCCACCGCATTTACCGGGCGCTTTTCGCTCTCAAGAACTTCGATGGTCAATTTAACATGGTTGGGCAGCAGCGCGCCGCGCCAGCGACGTGGGCGAAACGGGCTAATCGGTGTCAGCGCCAAAAGCGGGGCATCAATGGGCAATATCGGGCCGTGAGCTGAAAGATTGTAAGCCGTGCTGCCCTGCGGTGTGGCCAGCAAAATGCCATCGCAAATCAGCTCYTCCATACGCACMCGGTCATCAATCGAAATGCGAAATTTTGCCGCCTGATAGGATTGCCGCAGCAGAGAAACTTCGNTNAGCGCAAAAGCGCGCTCCACCGTTCCATCTGAATTGGTGACTTCCATCACCAGAGGATGCAGCGTGGTKGCCACCGCTTTTGAAATCCGGTCCAGCAGRCCATCCGAGGCGTATTCGTTCATCARGAARCCRATCGTGCCCCGRTTGAGACCGTAGAGCGGCTTGCCTGTGTTCATAAATTCATGCAGCGCCTGYAACATACGGCCATCACCGCCAAGCACGACGACRACATCWGCATMTTGTGGTGAAACMGATTCATACAATTTTTGAAGTTGCTCAAGCGCATCTTGCGCRTCWGCCGCGTCGCTTGCCTGAAATGCAATTTTCATAGRTTTATGCCRCGCCTGAANNCTATTGAGCCGCATGACACAAATTACGGCATGCTTTGTCAATCAGGCATTTTGTCAGCCCCGAATGAATTCAAAGAAATTRGCCCGCACCGTCATCGGCAGTTAGCTGTATTAGTTTTGTCACYGTATTCCAGTTTCGGGCGGTTCCCATGACATTCAACCGTTTTTCGATGAGGYTAAGCGACAGCTTTGCCCGYCCCGCGCCATTGGTATAGTAGATATAAAGCACATCACCGAGCACCATTAATTCTTCCGGCCCATCATATTGCATTAATATGGCAATGGCTTTGGCGGTAGGTTGGTTTGACAAGAAAACCAAATGAAGAAATTTTGCTTCACGATCTGGCGCTAGCTCAATGGGGCATTTTTGCGCTACCTGCACGATATCCAACGCCTTACGCACGATCACTTGGGTGTTGAATCCAAATCGAGCCTCGTAGGCTTGCTCCAAAGTTTCCGCCAGAATTGCGCGTTCCGTATCCAGGCAATCAAACATCAAATTGCCTGACTGAAGGTAAGATTTTACGTTGGTGTGCCCCATTTTTTCGTGCAATTTGCGCAAATCAGCCATAGGCATTTTGCGGTGACCACCAACATTAATCCCTCGAAGCAAAGCAACAAAGTGCGTCATGATGGCCTATCAATTCCGGGTATGGTGGCGAGCAGCATTACCGCTATTAAAGAACAGCCGTCACCAGCGCCATAACGCCCCACATGCCAACGGCCATAATCATGGCAACAGCATAACGAAGATCAAAACAGTTTTCAGAGTTGGAACAATTCATGACAAACCTCATTTGTTGTTGCGCCCTGTTTAGCAAACGAGCGCTTCAAGAGGAAATCAAATGGATGTGAGTCCAAAAGTGATCGCAACAATCAGGTGATCACATCTGGCTTGGCACGCCCGGTTCTGACGGATATGCCAGCCAACTCATCCGCCAGTTTTGCAAGTGGCTGTAGCACCTCATCAACGTCCAGGCCATAATGCGCCGGATCGTTGCTGTACTGCTCCAGATAGAGCCGCAATGTCGCGCCAGTGGTGCCGGTTCCGGACAGGCGGAAAATCATCCGCGAGCCATTTTTGCCGATAATACGCAGGCCCTGCCCTTTTGTAACAGCGCCGCTCACCGGGCTTTGATAGGCATAATTATCTGCTGATATAATGTCATGTTGACCAATAAGCGCTGGCAAAGTTTTTTCCAGATCAGCCATCAATGAATGGGCGATATCGGTGTCCAGCGCCTCATAATCATGGCGTCGATGGAAGGTGCGGCCAAAACTGGCAAAATGATCTGCCATGACGCCCTCAACACCAAGATCGCGCGCAGCGAGAATGTTGAGCCAGAACAGCACGGCCCAAAGCCCGTCCTTCTCGCGCACATGATCACCGCCCGTGCCAGCGCTTTCCTCACCGCAAATCGAAATGCGGTTAGCTTCCAAAAGCTCAGAAAAATATTTCCAGCCTGTTGGGGTTTCATAGCAATCAAAGCCAAGCTTTTCTGCCACCCTATCCAGCGCGCTGGAGGTTGGCATAGACCGTGCGCCGCCCTTCAGGCCATTGGCAAAAGCTGGAATAAATTTGGCATTGGCCGCCAACACAGCAAGAGAATCCGATGGGCTGACATAGCAATTGCGCCCGATGATCAGATTTCTGTCACCATCGCCATCGGAAGCGGCAGCAAAGTCTGGCGCATCCGGCCCCATCATGCGGTCATAAAGCTGTTTGGCATGCACCAGATTAGGGTCTGGCGACTGCCCGCCAAAATCTTCCAGCGGATTGCAGCGCATCAAATGGGCCGCATCAACGCCAAGCCGGTTACCCAGAATTTCCACCGCTGCAGGCCCTGTCGCGCCGTGCATGGCATCGAACAAAATCGAATGCGTTTTTAGCCATTTGCCAATGATTTTAAAATCAAACTGCGCCTGCATCAGATCAGCATAGGCTGTGACAGGATCAACGATTTCAATCTCAAAACCGCCGAGATCATGGAGGCCAGGCTCTTCCAGCATTGCGGCATTCAGCGGCAAATCAGCCAATTTATAGGCAGACAGTTTTTTGGTTTCCGCATAAATGGCATTCATCACTTTGCCCGGCGCTGAACCGCCATCGGCTGCATTATATTTGACGCCAAAATCTCCATCCGGGCCACCAGGATTATGGCTTGCGGTGAGCAACATACCGCCCGCTGCTTTATTGATCCTGATGAGATGAGACACGGCAGGTGTCGCGATAACCCCGCCAGCTGCCAGAATGACCCGTTTGACACCATTACCTGCGGCAAGGCGCAAAATGGTCTCAACGGCTGGCTTGCTAAAATACCGACCATCGCCGCCAAGCACCATGGTTTGGCCGCTCAGCTCTGGCACCACATTAAAAATCGCCTGCACAAAATTTTCCAGATAATGCGGTTGCGAAAACACTTTTACCTGTTTGCGCAAGCCCGATGTCCCGGGTTGCTGATCGTCAAAAGGCGTCGTTTCAATGGTTTGAACAAGCATCAATTACAATTTCCAAGATGGCACATTGATAATCCGCACCGGATTATCCTTCCATAAGATTATGCCACGTTAAGTGTGAAGGTTTGACAAGCACCTAATAATAGTGACCCTTGGCAATAATTACGATGCCAATGCAGGAGTTTCCGCGTGTTTCACTTCCCAAATTTTAAAGCCTTGGTCGCAAGTTGCCTGTTCCTGACATTGATGCCAATGCCTTTCTCCAGCGCCGCGGAAGTCTCGACCAATATCCCTGCATCCCTGGCAGATGACTCCAGTGCATTTTGGAAAGCTGCCATGGAAGAGTTCTATGGTCCATATGATCGAAAGAACAAATGCTGGATTGGCCAAAGCAAAGATGGCCGCCATTGTATGCGGCCCATAAAAATGGAATTTGTCACCGAGAACAGTCGGAAATTACGCTATCTGGTGTTTGGCGGCTCCACATTGGGGGACGATGGATTGCCCATGCAATGCCATGCCTGCGTGGGCCGCGTTGGTTTTGTTTCGCTCGCTGAGGGGTATGAAACATTCTCAATTGTTGCCAAAGGCGATCTGTACGAAACACTTGGCGGCTGGGGCGATGCACCAGCTGAAGAGAGTTTTGAACTGCGGGAAATTGGGCCCAATAGCAATCTGGGTTGGACGATTTCAGGTGCTTATTCCGGTATGGGGGTGACATCCACCTGGTTTGATATCTATGGGATAAGTGCCGGAACATTTTATCATCTAGGTCTCATTCCCACAGGCTCTAATGATGATGGTAATTGCGAAAATGGCAAAATCTTCGTGGATGGTGGCCCTTGCACGCATTATTCGTACGAGCACCGCTTTTTATCGCAGGGCAATGCAAGCTTTTACCCAATATTGCTAGACGAATTCGGGCATAAGCTTGGCGTGCCGATAAACGCCACACACCGCATTGAATTTGATAAAACCACGTTTAGATATGCCGTGCCTGACGCCCTGCAAAACGAAAACTAGAGCGCAGCTTTACGGATCATATCTGCGGCCTTTTCCGCGATCATGATAATAGGCGAATTGGTGTTGCCGGATGTAATTGTCGGCATCACCGAGCCATCCACCACGCGCAGGCCCTCAATGCCGTGCACTTTCAATTCATCGCTGACAACGGCCATGATGTCCGATCCCATTTTGGCGGTACCAACGGGGTGGAAAATGGTGGTGCCGATATCACCTGCCGCTTGAGCAAGCTCCGCATCGCTGGTGAATTGTGGGCCGGGTCGGTATTCCTCCGGGCTGTATTTGGCAAAGGCGGGCTGCGCGATAATCTTGCGCGTTAAGCGAATGGAATCCGCCGCCACTTGCCGGTCAGCCTCCGTGGAGAGGTAATTGGGCGCAATAGCCGGATGTGCCTTTGGATCACTGGATTTAATGCGCACATGCCCCCGGCTTTGCGGGCGCAAATTGCACACACTGGCGGTCATCGCCGAGAATGGATGCAGCGGATCGCCAAACTTATCCAGCGACAGCGGCTGCACATGATATTCAATATTCGCGGTTTCCATCGATGGATTGGACTTGGCAAACGCGCCCAACTGGCTAGGTGCCATCGACATCGGCCCCGTGCGTTTCAAGATGTATTCCAGACCAATACCCATCTTGCCAAACAGGCTGCTGGCGCGCTTGTTGAGCGTATCGACACCGCTGACCTTATAGATGCAGCGCAGTTGCAAATGGTCCTGTAAATTCTCGCCAACACCGGCCAATTCATGCACGACATCAATGCCGTGCTGTTGCAGCAAACCACCTGGCCCGATGCCAGACAATTGCAGCAATTGCGGCGAGCCAATGGACCCGGACGACAAAATAACTTCGCCGTTCGCCATCGCGCTCTTCGATACACCGTCTTGGTTAAAAGCCACGCCGCTGGCGCGCTTGCCCTCAAACAAAACACGTTCTGCCTGGGCATGGGTAAGGATTGTCAGGTTCTGGCGGTTCTTTGCCGGGCGCAAAAAAGCTTTGGCCGTGTTCCAGCGAAAACCCTTATGCTGGTTAACGCGAAAATAGCTGACGCCTTCATTATCGCCATTGTTGAAATCTTTGATTTTGGGAATGCCCGCTTGCGCGCAGGCATCAGCAAATCCGTCCAGCACATCCCAGCGCAAACGCTGGTTTTCCACGCGCCACTCGCCATCAACACCATGGTTTTCATCAGCAACATCATAATGATGCTCGGATTTTTTGAAGTAGGGCAAAATATCATCCCAGCCCCAGCCGGTGTTACCCAATTGACGCCAATGATCATAATCCGCAGACTGGCCGCGCATATAAATCATGCCGTTGATGGATGAGCATCCACCCAAAACGCGCCCACGCGGRTAACCAAGCGCGCGGCCATTTAGCCCACTTTCCTGCTCGGTCTTAAAGCCCCAATCGGTGCGCGGGTTGCCCATACAATAGAGGTARCCAACGGGAATATGKATCCAGATATAATCGTCTTTGCCGCCAGCTTCGAGCAGCAACACCTGCTTGGAAGGATCTTCCGACAAGCGGTTTGMCAGCACACAGCCAGCAGAGCCAGCTCCCACAATAATATAGTCAAAGGAACCGATACTCGTCACGCAAYTCTCCCCRTCRAAYCTACATCTGATCGTTCWCWAACCCTGATGCATGACCCTAACATTTTTTACCAGTCAACTTTAGCGAAATTTCCTGAAAAGCCGGGTGTCATCAAACAATTCTTCAAGGTCTTGCATACGTTTGCTGGTGGTTTCCCAGGTTGCCGATTGYACCTGAGAAATGATGGTTTCCAGCAGCACGAGAATGGAAGAACTGGAATCCCAAGCYGASGGAACTTCGATTTTGCAGCCAAAAGTAATGTCTGAAATTCCAGCAATCGGCGAACGCCAYTGGTCGGTGATCAGGACAATTTTCGCGCCCTTTGCCTTGGCCAGTTTGGCAAGCTTAAGCAGGTCGTTTTGGTAGCGCCTGATATCGAGGATAATCAGAATATCCTGATCAGCCACATCCAGAATATAATGTGGCCACGCGGAATCGCTGGCGGAAATAAGCGTCACGCCGGATCGGATCATCTGCATGTGAAGAAAAAGGTATTTCGCCAAAGTTTGAGTAATCCGCCCGCCGCAAATAAATACAGAGCGATCTGAATTGCCCAAAGCGTCGCACACACTATCAAAATCATCCGGATTGATTTGAGAAAATGTTCTTTGCAAATTCTGTAGAATCGCATCGGCAAAGCGGTTTAGAATATGGGTGTCGGGCGCATCGGATGACCAGCGCTTGTGYTTTTCAATMGGGTTGGAGAYTTTGGCTTCAAGCTCWTCGCGGAGCGAGTTWTGAAAATCGGGGAAGCCCTTAAAGCCCAGTTTTTGYACCATGCGCGCAACTGTGGGCGTAGAAACCCCRGCATTACTGGCGACCTTGGTGATGCTGGCAAGGCCKGATACCGGCCAATTTTCCTGCAAATGATTTGCCAATTGGCGCTCGGCGCGGGTCAAATCATCAAATTTACTCTGTATACGCTCAGACGCAGTTTCGCTTTTATTGTCCAACCTGTCCCCCTTAAACCACCAGACACATTGCCGAGCATAATAAGCTTAGCCTCGACAAAAAAGGCCATCCCGGTTTATAAATTCAGAAAGGATGTTGACAGACTTATTCACTCTGTACAATTCTTTTCACAATGAAACTAAATTATTGAATTGAGACTATGGAAAATCCCATTCTTGCCCCCGATGACGGSCCGGCAGTACGCATTATTAATGATAAGGGTGACAGTCCGCTGGTTTTTGTTTGCGAACATGCCAGCAAAAAGATCCCGCAAGCGATGGCCCAGCTTGGCGCCTCCGAGGAAGCAACAGGAAGCCATGCRGCCTGGGACCCMGGTGCRGAGGCCGTTGCSACCCATYTGGCGAAAGCATTTGATGCGCAATTGGTTAGCGCTGGCTTTTCGCGGCTGGTCTATGATTTGAACCGCCCGCCAGAATCGCCAGATGCGATGCGGCCCAAGAGCGAAATCTACGATATTCCGGCCAATGAAAACCTGAGTGATGAAGATAAGCTGGCGCGGGTTTCKGCGATCTACAACCCGTTTCATGAAGCGGTCTCCGATATTCTYGATGTGGCCCAGAGCAACAATCCAGAAAACGCTAAAACGGCCGTGATCGCCACGATCCACAGCTTTACGCCAATGTATTTCGGGCAACGCCGMCGCACAGAGCTTGGCATTTTGCATGACAATGACAGCCGCCTGGCCAATGAAATGCTGATGCGCGCGCCAGATTGCACAAAGCTGAAAATTGACCGCAACAAGCCCTATGGCCCAAGCGATGGTGTGACCCACACGTTGAAACGCCACGCCCTGCCGCGCGGCATATTAAATGTGATGATTGAAATCCGCAGTGACCTGGTGGAAACGGACAAGCAGCAGCGCAGGATTGCACGTGAAATAGAACAACTTTTGCGCGTTGCCCTGGCGGCCTTTCCTGTCAAAATCAAAGAAAACCAGTCGTCGCTTCTGGCGCTGGGATAAACATGCCAAAGGCCATTAAACTCTTCGTCAAATATGTGGACGCGTTCAATTTTCGAATTGGCCGCTTCGCCATGTATTTGTTGTTTGTGATGATGGCTATTTTGCTTTGGTCATCCTTTTCCAAAACCTTTTTCAATCCATCCTTATGGACACTGGAAATGGCGCAGTTCACGCTGACCGCTTATTATCTGTTGGGCGGCCCTTACTCCATGCAAATGGATGAGCATGTGCGCATGGATTTGTTCTACGGCTCGTGGACCCCAGAAACCAAGGCCTGGGTCGATGCTTTTACGATCTTCTTTCTGATCTTCTTTCTATCGGTTTTGCTCTACGGAGCGTACGAAAGCACCAGCTATTCCCTGCAATATGGCGAGCGCAGCGCAACGGCTTGGCGACCCTATAAATGGCCAATAAAAATTATTATGTTTAGTGGAATTCTCCTGATGTTGCTGCAATCCGTGTCCGTCTTCTTCAAGGATGTGGCTAAAATTCGTGGGGAAGAGCTTTAATGTCCTACGAAGCCATAGCGATCATCATGTTTGCCTGCATGATGATGATGATGATGACAGGCCAGCGCATTTTTGCCGCGATCGGCTTTGTTGCCGTTGCCGCCGCCATTCCGCTCTGGGGCACAGGCGGTTTCAACATCGCGTTTTCCGCGTCGATGAAGCTGATGACGTGGTATCCGCTGCTCACCTTGCCGCTGTTTATTTTCATGGGATATGTGCTGTCTGAATCTCGGCTGGCGGATGACCTCTACAAGATGTTCCATGTTTGGATGGGGCCGCTCAATGGCGGTCTTGCCATCGGTACAATCCTGTTGATGGTGTTGATTTCCGCCATGAATGGCCTGTCCGTGGCCGGTATGGCCATTGGTGCTACCATTGCCCTGCCCGAGCTATTGAAGCGCGGATATGACAAGCGAATGGTCACCGGGGTGATCCAGGCTGGCTCCTCGCTGGGCATTTTGGTGCCCCCTTCCGTCGTGCTTGTGCTTTACGCCATGATTGCGCGCGCGCCCGTTGGCCAATTGTGGCTTGCCGGTGTGTTTCCTGGCCTGATGATGGCCGCTTTATTCATCCTCTATATCGTTGTTCGCTGCAAAATTCAGCCTGAACTTGGGCCCGCTTTGCCGCTATCTGAGCGCAATGTTTCCATGTCCGAGAAGCTGCGCCTGCTGCGCGGCGGCATGCTGCCCTTCGTCATTTTTGCCGCCATGATGATCCCCTTCGTCAATGGCTGGACCAGCTTAGTGGAAAGCTCCGCTATTGGCGCACTCACCGCCGTTTTGGCCGCTGTCTTCAAAAAGCGGTTCTCCCGCGAAGTGTTTGAAAACTCGACCCGCAAAACGCTGGCCATTTCCTGCATGTTCATGTGGATTATTCTGGCCGCGCTTGGCTTTGGTGCCGTGTTTGATGGTCTTGGTGCCGTGAAAGCCATTGAAGGCTTCTTCGTTGGTGAACTTGGGCTTGGACCATGGGAAATATTGATCCTCATGCAGCTGTCTTATCTGCTGCTGGGCACTTTTCTGGATGATACAGCCATGCTGGTTATCGTGGCTCCGCTCTATGTGCCATTGGTCAAAGCGCTTGGTTTTGATCTGGTGTGGTACGGCATTTTGTACACGATCACCTGTCAGATCGCCTATATGACGCCGCCATTTGGCTATAATTTGTTCCTGATGCGCGCGATGGCCCCGGATGAGGTGTCACTCAAAGATATATACATATCCATCATACCGTTTGTGTTTGTCATGTTGATCGGGCTGATCATCGTCATGGCATTTCCGCAAATCGCCCTATGGCTACCAAATTACGTATATGGCAAATGATAAAAAGACGCAGAACAGTTTGCCATCCGGGCTAACGCCTGGACCCGAAATAGCCGCGGTGGTGTAACCGTGGTTTAAAACCCGAGGAGAAGAGCATGACAAATAAGAGTAACAGGAGAGACTTCCTTAAAAAGGCTGGTGTTGCCGGTGCCGCTGGCGCCGCTGCAACCCTTGCAGCCCCAGCTGTTCACGGTCAGGCACCCATCAAATGGCGTCTGCAAACCTATGCTGGTGCCGCCCTTGGTGAGCATGTGATCAAACCTGCCATCGATGCCTTCAACAAGGCCGCTAATGGCGAAATGGAAATTGAACTGTTCTTTGCCGATCAGCTTGTGCCAACTGGCGAGCTGTTCCGTGCGGTTCAAAACGGCACACTTGATGCTGTTCAGTCCGATGATGATTCCATGGCGTCCCCAACAGAAGTCACTGTTTTCGGCGGTTATTTCCCATTCGCATCGCGTTATTCGCTTGATGTGCCTGTGCTGTTCAACCAGTGGGGCCTCGCTGAAATCTGGGAAGCTGAATACGACAAAGTTGGCGTGAAATGGCTTTCTGCTGGTTCATGGGATCCTTGTCATTTTGCCACCAAAGAGCCCATCCATTCTTTGGATGATCTTAAAGGCAAACGCGTCTTCACATTCCCAACGGCTGGCCGCTTCTTGACCCGCTTTGGCGTTGTGCCCGTCACACTGCCTTGGGAAGACATTGAAGTTGCTGTGCAAACCGGCGAGCTAGACGGTATCGCATGGTCTGGTATCACCGAAGATTACACTGTTGGCTGGGCTGATGTTACGGATTACTTCCTGACAAACAACATCTCCGGCGCATGGTGTGGTTCCTTCTTTGCCAATCAGGATCGCTGGGCCGAGCTTCCAGAGCATCTGAAAACCCTGTTCAATCTGTGCATGGATTCTTCCCATTATTATCGCCAGCATTGGTATTGGGGTGGTGAAGCCAGATTGCGTACTGAAGGCAAGAAAATGAAGCTGACCACCATTCCTGATGCAGAATGGGCAACAGTTGAAGCTGAAGCACGCAAATTCTGGGATGAAATTGCCGAAGAAAGCGAATTGAAAGCCAAAGTCGTTCAGATTCTGAAAGACTACAATGATTCAATGGACAAGGCTGGTCGGCCTTATCGCTACAGCTAATCTAGCTTGAAAATAACGGCTCCGCCCGCCATTGGGCGGGGCTACTTTAGAACACCACACTATCCTTTGAAATGGACGCCCTTCATGGCTGGAAATCTGACCTTCGATGCGCTGAGACAAGCGTTTGCTGCGGGAGACATTGATACGGTTTTGGCCGTTCAAGTGGATATGCAAGGCCGGCTGATGGGCAAGCGTTTCCACGCGTCCAATTTCATCGAGACCGCTCACAACGAAACCCATTCCTGCAATTATCTCCTCGCCACTGATATGGAGATGGAACCGGTAGAGGGCTATAAATCGACCTCCTGGGCCTCCGGCTATGGCGATTATGTGATGAAGCCCGACATGAGCACTTTGCGCCGCCTGCCATGGCTGGAAAGCACCGCCATGGTGCTGTGCGATATTGAGGATCATCACAGCCATAAAGATGTGCCCCACTCCCCGCGCGCCGTGCTGAAAAAGCAGATTGCGCGCCTCGAAGCCATGGGCATGAAAGCCATGATGGCCTCCGAGCTGGAGTTCTTTCTATTCCATGAAAGCTTTCGCGAGGCGCACCAAAAGGGCTATCGTGACATCAATCTGGTCAGCCCCTATAATGAGGATTATCACATCTTCCAGACCACCAAGGAAGAAGACGTGATGCGCGCCATTCGCAATGGCCTGTATGGCGCAGGCATCCCCGTTGAATGCTCCAAGGGCGAGGCCTCTGCGGGCCAGGAAGAGATCAACGTTAAATACGGCGAGGCGCTGCAATCTGCCGATAATCACGTCATCGTTAAAAACGCCTGCAAGGAAATCGCCTGGTCCAAGGGCAAAGCCCTGACCTTTATGGCCAAATGGGACAATAATTCCGCTGGTTCATCCTCCCATGTGCACCAATCTCTGTGGAGCCTTGATGGCGAAAAGTCGCTGTTTTTGGATAGCAGCGCTAAACACGGCATGTCCAAATTAATGCGCCATTACATGGCCGGTCTGCTGACCCATGCCAGCGAGATGACCTTTTTTCTCGCACCGCAAATCAACTCCTACAAACGCTTTGTTGCGGGCACTTTTGCACCGACCAAAGCCATTTGGAGTCCGGATAACCGCACCGCTGGTTACCGCCTGTGCGGTGAACAGACAAAAGGCATTCGCGTGGAATGCCGCGTTGGCGGCTCCGATCTCAACCCCTATCTGGCCTTTGCCGCTTTGCTGGCGGCGGGTATGGACGGGATTGAAAACGAGCTGGAGCTGGAACCCGCCTTTGAGGGCGATGCCTATGCTGGCAAGGGCGCGCGGGAAATTCCCAACACGCTTCGTGCCGCTGCCGAAACATTGAACAACTCCGACATGCTGCGTGCCGCGATGGGTGATGATGTCATCGACCATTACGTGCGTTCGGCCCGTTGGGAGCAGGAAGTATTTGACGCAAAAGTAACTGACTGGGAAATTTTCCGCGGTTTTGAGCGCGCCTGATCAAGGAATAGATAAATGACAACTCTCCAATGCATCTCACCCATTGACGGCAGTGTTTTTGCCGCCCGTGAGACCCACTCCACTTCGCAGGTTAATTCCAATTTGCGTGCGGCCCGTGCCGCACAAAAAGAATGGGCCAAACGCTCCATCGCAGATCGTGCTGCCATCGTCATGAAAGCCATCGATGAGCTTGAAGAAGCCAATGATGCGATCACCCTGGAAATTGCCCATATGATGGGTCGTCCGGTGCGTTATGGCGGTGAAATTGGCGGCGTTAGAGAACGCGCCAGCTACATGGCCTCCATTGCGGAAACTGCGCTCGCGCCTATGGAAATTGAAAACAGCGATCAGTTCCATCGCTACATCGCCAAAGAGCCGGTTGGCGTCGTTTTTGTCGTTGCACCGTGGAACTATCCTTATCTCACCGCGATCAACAGCATCGTGCCTGCGCTGGTCGCCGGTAATGCGGTTATGCTCAAACATTCTACCCAGACATTGCTGGCAGGCGAGCGTTTTGGCGCGGCCCTAAAAGCTGCTGGCTTGCCCGATGGCTTGTTCCACACGCTGTACCTTACCCACGAAGAAACCAGCGAGTTGATTGCAGCCAGAAGCTTTGATTTCATCAACTTCACCGGCTCCGTTAAAGGTGGCCAAGAAATGGAACGTGCAGCGGCAGGAACCTTTGTTGGCCTTGGCCTGGAGCTGGGCGGCAAAGACCCCGGCTATGTGCGCGATGATGCGGACCTTGATGCCGCCGTCGACACGCTGCTAGATGGTGCTATGTTCAATTCTGGCCAATGCTGCTGCGGTATTGAGCGCATTTACGTCCACGAATCTCTCTATGATGCCTTTGTTGAAAAGGCTGTGGCCATTGTTGAAGATTACCGCCTTGGCAATCCACTCAACAAAGAAACCACGCTTGGCCCAATGGCCAATTTGCGCTTTGCCACCGAAGTTCGCGCCCAAATCAAAGAGGCTGTTGCTACCGGAGCAAAGGCTCTGATCAGCCCTTCGCTGTTCCCCGCAGATACTGGCGATACGGCTTATCTCGCACCGCAAATTCTGGTCAATGTCGATCATTCCATGCGCGTCATGCGCGATGAGAGCTTTGGCCCTGTTGTTGGCATCATGAAGGTCGCCAATGATGAGGAAGCCATCAAGCTGATGAACGATTCCGTGTTTGGCCTCACCGCCTCCATCTGGACGAAAGATGTTGCCGCCGCTACGCGCATTGGCAACCGTCTGGAAACCGGCACCGTGTTTATGAACCGCTGCGATTACCTTGATCCGGCGCTTTGCTGGACCGGCTGCAAAGAAACCGGGCGCGGCGCATCCCTCTCCGTTCTGGGCTATCAGAGCGTCACAAAACCCAAATCCTACCACCTGAAGAAGGCTTGACTATTATGGTCCCTACAGCCAATTGGAGCTACCCGACCGCCATTCGTTTTGGCGCGGGCCGCATTTCTGAACTTGCCGAAGTCTGTGCCGCCGCCGGTATCAAAAAACCACTTTTGGTGACGGATAAGGGCCTTGCAAGTCTGCCTATTACCACCGCTGCTCTGGATATTTTGAACAAGGCTGGCCTTGGCCGAGCTCTGTTCGCAGATGTCGATCCCAACCCCAATGAGAAAAACCTTGCCGATGGCATTGCCGCATTTAAAGCCGGTGGCCATGACGGCGTTGTTGCCTTTGGCGGCGGCTCTGGCCTCGATCTTGGCAAGCTGATTGCCCTGATGGTTGAGCAAGATGTTTCCGTATGGGATTTGGAAGATGTGGGCGATTGGTGGACACGGGCCAATGCCGATACCATCTACCCCATCATCGCTGTACCAACCACCGCAGGCACTGGCTCTGAAGTGGGCCGCGCCGGGGTGCTGACCAATTCGGTGACCGAAGTCAAAAAAATCATTTTCCATCCAAAGCTGTTGCCTGTCACCGTGATCTGCGATCCGGAACTGACCGTTGGCATGCCCAAAATGATCACCGCAGGCACTGGCATGGATGCCTTTGCGCATTGCCTGGAAGCCTATTGCTCACCGCATTACCATCCGATGTCGCAAGGCATCGCGCTGGAAGGCATGAAGCTGGTGAAGGAAAACCTGCTGCGCGCTTACGAGGACGGCACAGATCTGGAAGCCCGCGCCAACATGATGAGCGCCGCCGCTATGGGTGCCACCGCCTTCCAAAAGGGTCTTGGTGCCATTCACGCCATCTCGCACCCCATCGGCGCGATTTATCACACCCATCACGGCACCACCAACGCCGTGGTCATGCTGCCGGTGCTGAAYTACAACCGYGCCAAAATYGAAACCCAGCTGTCACAAGCCGCCGCCTATCTTGGCATCGGTTCGAGTTTTCAATCGTTTTATAATTATGTCGGCGAGCTGAATACGGCGCTTAACATTCCGGCCAATCTGACCGCGCTTGGTGTAACCGATCTGGACCTTGACCGCGTCACCGCCATGGCTTTGGTAGACCCCAGCGTTGGCGGCAACCCGGTGGAAATGACGGCGGAGAACACAAAGCAATTGTTCAAAGATTGCTTATAATTTTTCGGCCAGGTTTTTGAGGGCTGTTTGACTTTATTTGGTGCGGTGGGCGGGCGACGCTTGCCGCATCATTTGTTTGGTGATCCGGCGCATCAATTAATCAGTGCAGAGTTCTATAACTTGGAATAGCGAGCATATCCGACCCATCGTCGCGCTTGACCAGACCCCAGCCCGATTCAACCGACATATAATATTGTTCACCCATAATTTCCGCGATCACTTTTTTCTGCGGTTGAAATCTCCGCAGCCAACGTTGCATCAACGGGCAAACCATAATCAAATTCCTTAAATCAAAAATCCCTTTATAGGATATTTCTTCAAAATATCCTAATTCGGGTTATTTCCTGTTTTAGGACATTTCTTGCGCAGCAAACAAAAGGGCTGCGCATGGCAAAAACCATTCATTCTACGGATCACGTCAAACTACGGGAATTGCTGCGCTACGAGCGTAAAAGCCGCGACCTCACCCAGCACGACATCGCCCAACGGTTGCAGGTGTATAAAAGCTATGTCACCAAATATGAGACAGGTGAACGGCGGATTGATGTCATCGAGTACCTTGCCATCGCTAAAGCCATCGGCTGCGATCCATACGAGTTGTTACGGCAATTGAATGGTATTTCCGCTGATAGTTCGTAACATATACGACCTATGCTTCCGTCATCCTCGGACTTGATCCGGGGACCCATTGGTATTGAAGTCAAAATAGGCAGTGCGTTCGGCTACCAAAGCACCCGCTAACAAAGTTGCATGGGTCCCCGGATCAAGTCCGAGGATGACGGTGGAGAATATGGGCCAGCCAATACTTCCTCACCCACGCAATTGAGCAAGAGCCTTTTCTTCAGCGCTTATTCTAATAAACAGCACAGCGGCGTTGAGCACAGAGAAAGCCAGCGCAACAGTGGTTAGGCCAAGCACCATCGGCGCGACGAATATCTCCGCGACAACCAGCACATAATTGGGGTGGCGGATAAAGGCAAATGGCCCAGCTTTTACCAATGGTTTGTCGAGCACGATGATGCGGGTGGTCCAGCGTGGGCCAAGGCTGGCGAGTATCCAGATACGGCCGACCTGAAGCACCGCAAACAGCGCAAGCCAAGGCAAGACAACGGTTTGGTTAAAACCTAAAATAATCAGGGCAAGAACCCAGAACGTGTGCAGCGCCACGATCAAAGGGTAATGCGATGCGCCGTATTCTTTGGCGCCTTGTAGCAGCAGCGCCTTGGTGTTTTTCTTGGCTAACGCCAGTTCTCCAAGCCTTTGGACAACGATGAAGGCGAGAAACAAAACGGCAGGCAGGGCAAAATCAGGCATTTTGTGACCCTACATGTATCGGCATGAAGGATGAGGTGAAGCCGGGGCCCAAGGCACTCATCATCATCTGTCCGCTCTGGCCGCTTTCCAGCACGCGCTTGAGCACAAACATCACGGTTGGCGCAGACATATTGCCGTAATCACGCAACACAGTGCGCTCCGCATCAAGGCTGTTGGGTTCTATTTCCATCGCGGTCTCAATGGCGTCAACCACCTTGGCACCGCCGGGGTGGCAGACGAAACGCGCGATATCAGAACGCTTTAGCCCAGAGCGGGCCAGCGCTTTATCGGCGGCCTCGGCCAGATTTTCCTCAGCAAATTGGGGAATGGAGCGATCAAAAATAACACCAAGGCCGGTTTCATCAACGTCCCAGCCCATAATGCTCAACGTGTCGGACCAAAGCTCTTCCTGCCCCTGCCCAAAAGATACAATTGGCTTACCGCTTTGCGGAAGTTCAGTGGACATGCAGACCGCCGCTGCGCCATCGCCAAATAGCACGGTGGCAATGATATCGGCCTTTTGCATGCGATCAGAGCGGAAGGAAACCGAGCAGGCCTCAAGCGCCACGATAAGAACTTTTGAGCCGGGCCGTGCATAGGCCATCGCCTGAGCGATAGACATGCCAGACACACCGCCGGCGCAACCAAGGCCAAACACCGGTATGCGGTTAACATCAGTGCGAAAGCCCATCTCTTTCCAGGCCAGCGCTTCCAGCGTGGGCGTAGCGATGCCGGTGGATGAGACGGTGACGATGGTATCCACATCGCTGGCACTCCAGCTCGCATCTTTCAGCGCGGCCCGGGCCACTTCAATGAACAGCGCTTTGGAGCCTTCAAGATAGGCGGCATTACGCTCTGGCCAGTTTTTCGGCTCGTAAAACCATTCCAGCGGCACCATGGAATAGCGGTGCTCAACACCAGAGGTTTGAAACGTTTTGGCCAAGCGCTCAAATTGAGAATAACGCGTCCCCA
The DNA here is from genome assembly GCA_002746425.1 of Hyphomicrobiales bacterium. Taxonomy (GTDB): domain Bacteria; phylum Pseudomonadota; class Alphaproteobacteria; order Rhizobiales. The sequence goes on from NVXB01000017.1 coordinate 47,658, forward strand.
GTACCTTGCGCGCGACTTCTTCCACCGTCGGCTGCGGCAATAAATGTGGCGGCACCGCCGTTGCCAATCCGTTTAGATAAACCTGCATAAACGCTCCCATGCAAAACACTTACTGAAGATACGTGTGATCAACAGAGAAAGTTTCGAAGTTCTACAGGAATTAAGCGATTCTCGATACTGACATTAAACACAGGGGAGTTTCTGCCGCAGATTTGCTGTTGAAACCAAGAGGATTAGAACGCTATTCGCCCTCAACAATGCGAATTTGCAGACCCCAAAACGAATAGTGACCTTCTAGAATATGAGCAAATTCAAGCGGGGTATAACGCCAACCCATTTCCACGCCATCAATTGAAAAATAGGAAGCATCGCCCTTTAAAGGGCAATGGGTGGCTGTATCTGTCTTGGTCAAATCGGCCAGAATATCTTCGCCTGGAATATAAAAGCGCGGCTCATAAGCGTGATGGCTCATTTCTATCACCCGCAGCGCTTTGGTGGTGTCCGCAACAAGCAAATCGCCAACATACATTCGCACACGTTTTTCAACATTTTGGACCACCATAAAATGGTTTGGGTTGGCCGGACTGCGGATTGCGCCTTCAACTTCAGCAAAGGGTGTGTTGGTTGATTGGGTGTTCATGGGGCGGGCCTTGTGAGTGTTGTTTTGAAACCGGCAGATAAGAAGAAGTAAGCTGGGTTACAATGAAAGCCAGTGGTCACAAATTCGGCATCTACCGGGTTGATGAACAAAGACTAATCGACATTTAGTGTTTTTTTCTTACCGCGCCGCCTTAGATGTATTATTGAAAAGCACTCACTCGTCATTACCGACAGACCCTTTGAAGAATTTTATGACACCAGCAAATGTTGATCTTGTTATATTCGATTGTGATGGCGTTTTGATCGACAGCGAGTTGATAAGCGCCAAAATACTAATCGACGAATTGGCCAATTTGGGCGCTGTGGTGGATTTTGAGTATTTCCGCGAGCAGTTTCTGGGCCGTAGTTTTCCAAAAGTTGCGCAGACGATACGGACGACTTTCGATATTGAATTGCCGGATGATTTTGAAATCCGCTATCGGCAAAAACTACTGGCGGAATTTGATATCTCGCTACAACCGACCAACGGTATCAAAAATATTTTGAGCCAGCTTGGCGTAGCATCCTGCGTGGCAACAAGCAGCAGCCCCCAGCGTGTGGAACGCTCGCTCAGCCTCACGCAACTTGCTGATCATTTTGGCGAAAATGTCTTCACCGCATCGATGGTGCAGAACGGCAAACCGGCCCCGGATTTGTTTTTACTGGTGGCGAAAACCTTGGGCATCGCTCCGGATAAATGCCTCGTTATTGAGGATAGCCAGCCGGGCATTGAGGCAAGTTATGCCGCAGGCATGCAGGTGTTACATTACACCGGGGGTAGCCATTTGCGCGGTGATGTTGCTATGAACAAGGGCAATTCCACGGGTTTAATTGCCTTTGATCATTGGTCAAAATTCTTTGAATTAGCCCCTCAGTTGAAAGCGGAAAAGACATAATGGCCAGCAAGGCAGACATAGAATCCGCACGCCTTGATGATGCGGCAAGAGCAGGTTGGCTGTATTATGTTGCCGGCAACACGCAGGATGAAATTGCCCGCAAACTTGGCGTTTCGCGCCAGTCTGCACAGCGGATGGTATCGCTGGCGATCAGCGAAAAACTCATCAAAGTGCGGCTCGACCACCCCATCGCCAATTGCATGGAATTGAGTGAACGGCTGAAGGAAAAATTTGGGCTGCTCTCCTGCGAAGTCATTCCGAGCGACCCGGCTGATCCAAATTCAATTGCTGGCATTGCCCAGACCGGCGCTGCCGAGATGGAGCGTCATCTCAAATCCAATCATCCCAAAATCGTGGCGATTGGAACCGGGCGTGTGCTACGCGCCTGCGTGGCAGAACTTGCCCCCATGGATTGCCCGCAGCACCGCATCGTGTCCCTGCTGGGTAATATGATGTCGGATGGGTCAGCATCCGCCTACAACGTGGTGATTCGCATGGCCGAGCGGGTTAATGCCCGTCACTACCCCATGCCACTTCCCGTTTTTGCCCGCTCCGTTGATGAGCGTGAATTGCTGCATAACCAGGAACCTGTTCGCAATATTCTGGAACTTGCCCGCCAGGCCGATGTTACCTTTCTGGGTATCGGCAATCTGGGCGATAATGCGCCGCTGGCCATAGATGGCTTCGTTAGCCGCGATGAAATGCGCGCCTTGGTCAAAGCCGGTGCTGTCGGCGAGATAACCAGCTGGGCTTATGACCGCGATGGCAAGGTGACCGATGGGCTGACAAATGACCGCGTTGCCAGTGCGCCGCTATCACCTGGAAACACCAAACCGGTGTACGGAATTGCCGCTGGTGAGGCCAAAGTGCCCGCTATTTTGGGCGCTATGCGGGGGCAATTGGTGAACGGACTCATCACCAACGAAATAACGGCAGAGCTTTTGCTCAATTCGTGAGCAAAAATTCATACTTCTAACATATTGTTTTATATAGATTAATCACACTTCTTGTTTGAAGTGCACATTGATTCATCATGATTCCGGTTGACAACAGGCCTTTCCGCGCTGAGTATTTGCCCTATCGATAGGCAAATGCCCATTACCGGCCCTGGGAGGACCATATGAATATTCTTGCACGCGCACTTATGGGTGCATCGGCAATAGCACTGCTGGCATCGCCAGCACTCGCTGAGAAATTGACGATTGCGACCGTCAACAATGGTGACATGATCCGGATGCAAAAGCTGACGGGTGATTTCACTGCCAAGAACCCTGACATTGAGTTGGAGTGGGTAACGCTGGAAGAAAATATTCTTCGCCAGCGCGTCACAACAGATGTTGCCACCAAAGGTGGTCAGTATGATGTGATGACAATCGGCACCTACGAAGTTCCAATTTGGGGCAAGAAGGGTTGGCTGGTATCACTCAACGATCTGCCCGCTTCTTGGGATGTAGACGATATCCTGCCAGCTATTCGTGGTGGCCTAACCGTTGATGGTGAGCTGTATGCCGCACCGTTCTATGGTGAAAGCTCCATGGTTATGTACCGCAAGGATCTGATGGAAAAAGCTGGTCTGACCATGCCTGATGCCCCAACCTGGGAATTCATCGGCAAGGCAGCACGCGCCATGACCGACAAAGACAACGAAATCTACGGTGCATGTCTTCGCGGCAAAGCCGGTTGGGGCGAGAACATGGCGTTCTTAACCGCAACAGCAAACTCATTCGGTGCCAAATGGTTCGACATGGACTGGAATCCTCAGTTCGATGGCGATGCTTGGAAAGCAACACTGAATTTCTATCTTGATCTGTTGAACGATGCTGGCCCTCCAGGCGTGTCTAACAATGGCTTCAATGAAAATCTTTCATTGTTCCAGACAGGCAAATGCGGCATGTGGATTGATGCAACTGTTGCAGCATCCTTTGTCACAAACACAAAAGACAGCATGGTTGCCGATAAGGTTGGCTTTGCGCTGGCACCAGATAATGGTCTTGGCAAACGTGGTAACTGGTTGTGGGCATGGTCCTTGGCCATTCCAGCAGGCACTCAAAAAATCGAGTCTGCTAAAAAGTTCGTAGCTTGGGCTACTTCCAAAGAATATTTGGCCCTTGTTGCAGCAAATGAAGGCTGGGCGAACGTTCCTCCTGGAACACGTACATCCCTCTATGAAAATGCTGAGTATGCAAAAGTGCCATTTGCTAAAATGACACTCGACAGCATCAACTCCGCTGATCCAACCAACCCAACAGTTGATCCAGTACCATATGTTGGCGTTCAGTTCGTTGCCATCCCAGAATTCCAGGGCATCGCAACATCCGTTGGCCAGCAGTTCTCTGCAGCACTTGCAGGAACAATCTCAGCTGATGAAGCACTTGCAAATGCTCAGGCATTGACAGTGCGCGCTATGAAAAGAGCAGGTTACATCAAGTAATCTCTCCCTCCTTAAGGGGCCGGTTTTCGAACCGGCCTCTTTTTTGAATGACTTTCAGTAATTTATTTTATCCAGCAGAATTTTTGCAAAGGGAATTATAATGGCCACCGCACATTCAAAGCTTGCCGCCCGCCTTATGATCTCGCCTGCTGTGCTGCTGTTGTTGGCATGGATGATCATACCTCTATCCATGACCATCTATTTCTCATTCCTGAGTTACAATCTATTGATGCCAGGAACGGAATCTTTCGCTGGCTGGGACAATTACAGCTATTTCCTCACCGATCCTGCCTTTTTTGCCGCGCTGACAAATACAATCCTTCTGGTTTGTGGTGTGTTGTTTATCACCATCGTCTTTGGTGTCGCGCTGGCTGTACTGCTTGACCAACCCATGTGGGGTCAGGGCATTGTGCGCATATTGGTGATCGCTCCGTTTTTTGTCATGCCAACCGTTTCTGCGCTGGTGTGGAAAAACATGTTTATGAACCCGGTCAACGGGCTGTTTGCCCACGCCGCCAAGGGGTTAGGGCTGCAACCGTTTGATTTTCTGGCCCACGCGCCGCTAGCCTCGATCATCCTCATTGTCGCCTGGCAATGGTTGCCATTTGCGACGTTGATCCTGCTGACCGCCATGCAATCGCTGGATCAGGAACAGATGGAAGCTGCCGAGATGGATGGTGCAACTTGGGCAAGCCGTTTTTACCATATTGTGTTGCCGCATCTCGCGCGCCCTATCACGGTTGTCATTCTCATCCAGACCATTTTCCTGCTGTCGATCTTCGCGGAAATATTGGTGACCACCAATGGTGGACCTGGATACGCCTCTACGAACATCACTTATTTGGTCTACGCCCAGTCGCTGTTGCAGTTTGACGTGGGTGGTGGGTCCGCTGGCGGCATCATCGCCGTTATCCTTGCCAACATCGTTGCGATCTTCCTGATGCGGATGATCGGCAAGAATTTGGAGACATAACAATGGCACGAGCAGTTACAACACAGCATAAAGTCATCGTCACTGTCTGCGCATGGGCCATTGGGRTGGCAATATTCTTCCCCATTCTGTGGACCTTCCTGACAAGCTTTAAGACSGAAGCMGAGGCCATCGCCTCTCCGCCCTCCTTCTTGTTCTTTGAATGGACAACAGAAAACTATACCGAGGTTCAGGAACGTTCGAACTATCCGCGCCATTTTGCCAACTCGGTGATCATTTCACTGGGCTCCACATTGCTGGGCCTGATGATTGCGATCCCCGCGGCATGGTCGATGGCCTTTGTGCCGGGCAAGCACACCAAAAATATTTTGATGTGGATGCTTTCGACCAAAATGCTGCCGCCAGTTGGTGTGCTGATCCCGATTTATCTCATATTCAGAGATACCGGTCTGCTGGATTCCAGAGCTGGTCTGGTGTTGGTWCTAACCCTCATCAACCTGCCGATTATCGTGTGGATGCTCTACACCTACTTTAAGGAAATTCCCGGCGAAATTCTGGAAGCTGCGCGCATGGATGGTGCAACTCTCTGGGCCGAAGTSGTGCATGTGCTCACGCCAATGGCATTRCCAGGCATCGCTTCAACGCTGCTGCTCAAYGTTATTCTGGCATGGAATGAAGCRTTCTGGACGCTCAACCTTACAGCGGCCAAAGCAGCACCACTCACAGCCTTTATTGCAAGTTACTCAAGCCCCGAAGGACTGTTTTACGCAAAGCTCTCCGCCGCATCGACCATGGCAATCGCGCCCATTATTATTCTTGGCTGGTTCAGCCAAAAGCAATTGGTACGTGGATTGACATTTGGTGCCGTGAAATAGAGCCGAAAAACAAAGCCAAAACAGCGACAAGACGGAACAGGTAAAGATCATGGGAAGCATTACACTTAAACAGGTAACGAAGAGCTTTGGCGAAACACAAGTTATTCAGCCATTGGACCTGACTATTAATGATGGTGAATTTGTTGTYTTCGTTGGCCCATCGGGCTGTGGCAAATCCACCTTGTTGCGKTTGATMGCCGGGCTGGAAGATGTCACCAGCGGACACATCGAAATTGATGGCTCTGATGCCACCGAACTGCCACCTGCRAAACGCAAATTRGCGATGGTTTTCCAGTCCTATGCTTTGTATCCGCATATGTCAGTGCGCAAGAACATCGCCTTCCCGCTTAAAATGGCGGGCATGGATGCTCAAGCAACAGCGCGCAAAGTTGAAAGCGCAGCSGCAACGCTTAACCTGACCGATTATYTGGAYCGCCGTCCGGGCCAAYTATCCGGTGGYCAGCGCCARCGTGTTGCSATTGGCCGCGCCATTGTGCGTGAGCCCGAAGCATTTTTGTTCGATGARCCCCTATCCAACCTTGATGCGGCCCTGCGCGTTAACATGCGGTTGGAAATTACCGAACTGCACCAAACGCTTAAAACAACAATGGTTTACGTGACYCACGATCAGGTGGAAGCGATGACCATGGCYGAYAAGATTGTGGTGTTGCATGACGGGCGCATYGARCAAGTCGGCACGCCCATGGAGCTGTATCACAAGCCTGACAATGTCTTTGTCGCGGGCTTCATCGGCTCGCCCAAAATGAACCTCGTTTCAGGTAAAGATGCAGAACAGCATGACGCTCACACCATTGGTATTCGTCCCGAGCATCTTCAGATTGTCGATAGTGGCGGCACATGGCAGGGCGTTGTGAGTGTCTCCGAGCATCTTGGCTCAGATACCTTCTTGCGCGTCAAAGTTGACGGCATTGGCATGTTTACGGTCAGAGCCGATGGCGATGTCAATTTGCGCTATGGCGACCCTATACAAATGACGCCAGATCCCACGAGACTGCACCGCTTTGACGCCAATGGAGATGCGCTTCGATGATCCATGCTTGCTACTGCCGGGCCAAATAATCATGACTAAAAAGCTCAATCTGACGAATCTAAACAGCTTTTCCGAAAAAGTAAAAATCCCAACTTATTCGCGAGAAGAACTAACACCCGGCATTGTGCATATTGGTTTGGGAAACTTTCATAGAGCGCACCAAGCGGTTTATCTCGACGATTTGTTTAACACTGGCACCGACCACGACTGGGGCATTATCGGTGCTGGCATTAAGCCTTATGATGAAGCCATGCGCAAAAAGCTGGCGGCTCAAGACTGGCTGTCGACCATCGTAGAGCTGGACCCCAAAGGCCTGACCGCCCGCATTAGCGGATCGATGATTGGTTTTCTGGATGTTAATCCAGGGGCTCTCATTGAGGCCATGTGCCAACCAAACATTCGCATTGTTTCCATGACCATCACCGAAGGTGGGTATTATATGGATGCGCGCACCGGAGGATTTAACAAAAACCATCCAGATATCCTGGCAGAGGTAGCAAACCCGTCTGAACCCAAAACCGTCTTTGGTATCCTGATACAGGCGCTTATCAAGCGCCGTGAAGCCGGTATCGCCCCCTTCACGATTATGAGCTGCGATAACCTTCCTGAAAACGGCTATGTCGCAAAGCAAACCGTGGTCGGTCTGGCCACGGAAATATCGCCCGATTTGGGCGCATGGATTGCAGATAATGTCGCCCTTCCAAACAGTATGGTCGATTGCATTACCCCCGCGACCACCGATAGAGAACGTAACATT